>NZ_JAJHJB010000063.1:0-14038 GCF_020819555.1 Pelosinus baikalensis | reverse complement strand
TAAAAAAACAATTCCCGGACTTCGAAAAGTCCGGGAAAAGGTGTAAAATTTATTTATGCGAATAAAAAATTTAACACAAACGAATTATACAACTTTCGGAAACTTTTATCAATTAAAACTTCCATTGGATATCGAATACATCATTCCAAATGACGACTCTGTTAGGCTACTGGAACAAATTGTGGAGGAGATGGATTTAATAGGAATTTACCAGTCTTATTCCCGTTTTAGGAATCATCGACTTAAAAAATACACTCAATATCTTCATATCGCCGGGAATCGAAATAGTTTTTCAAAAACAGATCTTGACGCAACGTTTATGCGGATGAAAGAGGATTCAATGAAAAATGGTCAATTAAAACCGGCATACAATATTCATTTCGGCGTAGATTCTGAATATGTTGTGTGGATAATAGCTGGCCCGCAGCTGCCTTTAGAGGAACGAAGCAAACATTTTGAAGTCTCAAAACTATTTCAGCAAAAACGAGAAGAATCCTTAAATCGAATACAAAGGGAAGAAGGGAAAATACTCCGGATGAACCGCAGCATCCAATCGGAAGGAGCTTTTGGAGAAGTGAAAGCAGATATGGGCTTCCGAAGATTTCTTGGTCGTAGGAAGCAAAATATTTTGGCAAAAAGTATCTTGGTTAGGACTCGCACTTAATGTGAATAAACTGCATAATAAAATACAAAGTGGCAGATGCGGGTCCTATTTGCATCCGTTGAAAGTAGCTTAAAACCAGAAAAAGGGCACACAAAAATTTGAGGAAAATGTTCCTCTATTTTCGTGTGCCCTTTTTATTCCAGATAATACTATCTTCAATTTTAAAAGAGAATTGCTAATGCGACAGCCTCTTTTTTGATTAAGAATTAGGATATTTAAAATCCTCGAAAGCGTTCCACTACTAATCGCGATTTAAGATAAAATGCTAGAAAAGATTTTAAACTTATTACCATTTATTTTGTAATAATAATGCTTGGCAACAATAATATATTTATGGTAATATATCAATGCTCTCTTGGAGTTTGGTTTGATAAGTAAAATAATAATGAAAAAGGCAAACTTATTGAAAGGTAAGGACGCAAAGCCATGGGTCTACATACATTTTGTATATGACTGCCAGGTTGCAATTGCAACTTGGCAGTTTTTTGTTGTAAATATAAATAATATTAGATTAAAAATTCTATGATTATGAAGTTCTAACAAAAGGTAATAAATGGTAAAATGATACGAATGATCATATTCAGAGTAGCTACATAGTGGAAGAAATAGGTACTGATCGCGGTTTATTATGATACATTTTATCAGGATGGTGAATTATTGAGTGAAAAAAAATTTAATATTACTATTTGCCATGGCAGCAGTAATTAGTACATCTACAGGGAATCCCTTTGATGGTGAGTGGATGGGAAACGTGGTATATGCTTCAAACCAGCTTGATAGTGCTTCTACTGAAAAGTTCAAGGCTGACTTTGCTTATGAAATGGCACAAATTACAGCAACAATTGTATCCGCACCAACCACAAATGTTGAAAATTTTAAGATTGAATTTGCAGATGCAACATCTAGGTCAACAGCAAAAGTAATGCAAATTATACCTAACGCCCAAAGAACTGAGTTTGCCTACGAAATGGAACAGATTAGACGTAAGATAATTGATAATCCAAACTTGAATATTGAAGAAGCCAAAGCCGGATTTGTAGATGGAATTGCACAACTTACAGTAAAAATCATAACGCATGTAGATAGCAGCACAATTGATACTGAGCAAAAAACAACATTTCTACGGAATAATGCTGATATTGAATCAAAAACAATAAGTAAGGTGAATGATACTGTTGCTGATCAAAAAGCAATCCTTAATACAGGTTATATTGATCAGGAAACATACACAGCCCTCATAGATGAGTTGATGCATATAGGACAGCGTAGTAATCGCTCGGACAACAAGGTGAAGTTTGACGGTGAAATTCGTTATCATTATGCATTTAACAGTGGGTCTGAACGCTGGAAGCGAGATTCTTCTGGAATTCGTATGTATCTTAGAGCTGATGCTGCACTTAATAAGGATTGGCGTGCTTATGGTATTTTGGAAAGTAAAAAGAATTTAGTGCATTATAATAATGAATTCAAACTTTCACGTTTATATGTGGTGGGAAAGGTTGGCACATCCACAGTGAAAGCAGGATCTTTTGGATATCTAATGGCAGAAGGAAATATTTATGATAGCGGCTTTGATGGTATCCGAGTTGATTTTGAGGGATCAGTAAAATACACATTGAGCTACGGAGAAACCAATGATACAAAAGACACAGCGATTGCCACAGCACGGTATGAGGATTTTGATTATAATCTGGAAGCTGGCATGTATCATTATCAGACGGATGACAGTAATCAAAATACAATCTGGACTCTTGGTGGAAATTATAATTTTAGTAATTTTAGCGTAGGAACGATGGTCTTGAGTTCCAGCCTGAAGGATCGGAATGGGAATGACAACGGCTATGTATTAAGCCTTAACTATGGTGATTTAAAATCATGGAGAGCGGGAACCTATGAAATATTTGCCAAATATTACAATCAGTCCAGAGGAACATATATTGCCCATGGGATGAATGGCATAGGAGGTTCAATGCAGGGGTTTAAGGGCTATGGAGTGGGAATGAATTATGCACTCAAAGAAAATCTTGTTGCAGGTATAGAATATTACAGATTATCAGATAAAATTTCTAAGGATAAAGGTGATACTTGGTGGAGTCAATTAACGTATTATTTCTAAATAAATACGCAGGTGAGATGAAATAAGGATGGAAATATTTGAAAGAATTCGGACAAAAAAAGATTTCTTAGCAGTTGTCGGGCTTGGATATGTAGGTTTACCAGTTGCTGTTGCTTTTGCTGAGAAAGTTAAAACCCTGGGAGTTGATATTAATCAAGAAAAGATTGATATTTACAAAAAGGGAATTGATCCTACCAATGAAATTGGCGATGAAGAAATTCAACGTACAACTTTGGAATTTACCAGTGATCCAACGAGGCTAAAAGAAGCTAAGGTTATCATTGTCGCTGTGCCGACACCTGTCAATGGAGATAAGACACCCAATCTGGCACCGATTATCAATGCCAGCAAAATGATAGGGGAAAATTTATCTCAAGGCACTATTGTTGTTTTTGAATCCACAGTGTATCCAGGAGTTACAGAAGATATTTGTGCTCCTATTTTAGAAAAAGAGTCGGGTTTGCTATGTGGCGAAGATTTTAAAATCGGCTATTCGCCGGAGCGAATTAATCCTGGGGATCGAGTACATACGCTTAAAAACATTCAAAAAATTGTAGCAGGAATGGACGAAGAAACACTGGAGATTATTGCGGCTGTTTATGAGCTGATTATTCATGCAGGTGTTTATAAAGCGCCCAGCATTAAAGTTGCAGAAGCGACAAAATTGGCTGAAAATGCCCAAAGGGATATTAACATCGCCTTTATGAATGAATTGGCAATGGCCTTTGATCGTATGGGGATCAATACCAAAGAGGTTATTGATGCCATGAATACCAAATGGAATGCTTTAGGTTTTTATCCAGGATTAGTAGGCGGTCATTGTATTGGAGTCGATCCGTATTATTTTATTTATCAGGCTGAAATGCTGGGGTACCACTCGCAGATTATTGCCGCTGGCAGAACAGTCAATGATAATATGGCGATTTTCGTCACTGACAACATTATAAAAAAAATGATTCAATCTAATATAAATGTCAAGAAATCTAATATTTATATTATGGGTATCACTTTCAAAGAAAATTGTCCGGATATGCGCAATTCAAAAGCGGTAGATGTTTGTAAGCACCTTGCTACCTATGGAATCAAAGTAAATGTGGTAGACCCTATTGCCGACAAAACAGAGTTTAGACAAGAGTTTGATATGGAATTAGTAGACATAAAAGATGTTCGAAATGCTGATTGTCTGGTCTTTTTAGTAGCGCATCAACAATTTAAGAATTTGCGGACGACAGACTTGAGAAAGTTATTTAAACAGCCAAGATTACAAACAAAATATGTCTTTATTGATATCAAGAATATATTTGACCAAAAAGCCATAGAAGAAGAGGGATATTCTTACTGGAGTCTTTAATTATAAGGGGTGATATACGTGAAAAATAAGATAATAGTATCATCACTGGTTCTATTTATCGGTGCTTGCCTCATCGGGATATTTTTCTTTAAAGACTTTTTTATAGCGCCGACAGGCGGCGACTATTGTAACATTACGGATATAGAAAGTTCTTATAATGCTGAGGCAGAAATTGCACAAGCATTAGCTAAAATGAAAAGTAGTCAAGACAAAGCAACTGTAATCATGCGTAGCAATAGTGGCCAGCGTCGGATTGCTATAACTTTTGATGGGCTAACAGATGGCACTAGCATGCAGCAAATTTTAGACCTATTAAAAAAACATAATGTGAAAGCAACATTTTTTGTAGATGGGATGCAGACTGCCGAAGATCCGCAAACCGTTGTAAATATCAAAAAAGCAGGGCATAAAATAGAAAACTATTCACTTTTAGGCATTAGTAAAATGGAAACTCTACCTGTAGAAAGAGTAGTAAAAGATTTCAGCCGGGCACAAAAAATCATCAAAGTGATCACAGATCAAGAGCCAAATCTTTTAAAATGCAATGATACCAACTATACGGATCAATTATTACAAGCAGCAAAGGCCTGTGGTTTTAATAGTGTGGTGAAAAGTGATGTTTTTTTGAATGTGAAACAAATGAATTCTCTTTTGGCAGCGGACACTTTTGTCGGCAAGCTTAAACCAGGAAGCATCCTTTCCGTTAAACTAAAACCCAATACTGAAAAGATTGTAAATGAATCAGGAAAAACGGATTTACGACCGGCGATTGACAAGCAGCCTGGATTAAAAGAGCTGCCGCAAGAGGCAAACTTGGGAGAAAAGGAAACTATCGCTGCGGTAGAAAGACTTTTAATTGCTATTAGCAAGGCAAATTATACTACGGCCTATGTAGAAGATTTCGCAGCTGACAGCAGTATGCAAAATCCAGTAAAAACGACTTTTTTTCAAAATAGTATAAACAACGTTAAAGAAAGTATTCACTACTCGTTTTTTATAAAAATAGCTTCTTTCCTACAAGAAGAATTTACGTCTTTATTTATTGGCCGAACAGCTTATGCGGCAGAGAGTGTAAATAGCGAGGTACAAGAAATAAAAGTGATTTCAACCACAGAGCCGGCTCTTTCTTATACCTTCGGGGGATTAGCAAATGAAACAGTGGTCAATGATGTACTCACAAGGTTACATCGTCTAGGCATTAAAGCGACCTTCTTTGTAGCAGAAGTAGAGATGAAAAAGTACCCTGAAACACTGCGAAGAATCATTGAAAATGGACACGAAATTGGTATTGCGATCAGACCTAAGGATGGGGAGACTGCTGATGAGACGCGCAGTACAATTCTGCGTGATAGTAAGAAACTGCAAGAACAGTTTGGGGTGGCTACGAACTTGGTAAAACAGCCATGGGGCGCCGTATCGGATACAACTAAAGAAGTGATTTTTAGTTTGGGCTATAAATTGATTGGTCAATCTGTCAATGTTGTCCAAAACAAACATAAAGATTACACTTCGGCAAATCAAGTGATGGCGGAAATTTTCGGAAAATCCATGTTGTCTTTAGCACGGGGACAAATTGTACACTTCAGAATGGATTATTATGCTAATGATCGATTGGTTGGCGATTTGGCTGAAATAATCAAGCAACGCAAAGTGGATAACATTGCCTATGCAACATTTTATGATAATCCTGCCAATAATTTATCGAATGACTCTCAGTATACGATTAAGCCGGTAGGAGAAATTCTGAATAATACTAGATTTATTTATCGATACCCGGTCGACCTGACAACTGTTTCTGCACATCTAAAAAATGATGGATCTGAGCAAATGATTGATACACACAATTTTCTGGCAGAAGCCTCTAAACGCTATATCGGAAACAGGGATGTTAATGACAATAACAATATGCTAGGTTTCTCAAAAATGGACACTCGTCGTCTTGATAAGAGTGGATTGATACACACAAAAGACAATGTTATTTTCATTACCTTCGACGACTGGGGGACGGATGCGTCAGTCAATAAAATACTATATGTCTTGCGCAAGCATAATGTACCGGCAACATTTTTTATTCTCACCCACAATGTAGTAAATAACCCAAATCTGCTTCGAACGATTGCTATGCAAGGTCATAATATTGGAGATCATTCTGACAAACATAAACCTATGGTAGTTCGGGATCCAAAAACAGGTAAGCAAGTCAATACTCAGGATAAAGAAGAGTACATTCAGGAGCTTGCTACATCCTATCAAAAATTATTAACTATTACAGGAGATGTAAACGTTAATGGTAAACCAATGTTAACCAAATTTTTTCGCCCGCCAACGCTGGCAATCAGCAAGATGGGAATTGAGGTGCTGTTTGAAACTGGTTACGAATTTATTGTTTCCGGTTCGTGCAACACAAATGATTATAGAGCAAAAAATGTTCCTCAACTTGAAAAAATAATTGAAGATGGAGTATATACAGAAAATGGGGAAGTAAGAAAAGGCGCTATTTTGGTTCTGCATATGTTAGATAGTGCTGCGTACACTGCAATAGCTTTAGATATACTGCTGACTGCAAATGAGGCCAAAGCAGATTCTGATCCTTCCAAATTTAAAGTCGGCAGGTTATCAGACTACTTAATTGATGGCTATTCGCAAATCAGCCGAAAATCACTGAAATGAAATAATAATGATCATGTTTAATGCAGCAAAAGTATAAATTATCATAATGACATGATAAAAGTGATTGATTATATGCTGCTCTAATCAGCAGCGTAGAAATGGCAAGGAAGTGGATGATGGATAAGATAAAAACAGAAGAGGATATTTTACTTGTTGCCAAACCTGATCGCAGGCTGATTTCTAAAGTACCTGATAAAGAAAAATTGCGTACGAATATAGATAGACGCCGCGTAAAGGGAAATGAGGACCCCAACGATATTTCAACTCTTGTAGAAAATGAAAAAATGGGCAGACGCTACTTGGTGAATTATGATGTCTCAATCCGATATGTTTCTAATGGAAAAGAAGTAACATGTCTCGGGAAAGGCGTTGATATATCGACTACCGGTATGTTGCTGGAAGTTGCTCCGGAAGTGGCTCAAGGCTTGAGCCTGGCATCACAAATCAAACTGAAGTTTGTCATATCGCCCGGCTCGATGCCGGAAGGTTATGAGATGAAAGTTGATATTGCCGCCCATTATATCCGCTTTGACAAAAATGCAGAAGGGAAAACCTTGTGTGGAGTGGAATTTATCGAGTCACTTGCCCAGTATGCAACAAAGAAGAAAAATTGGTATATGCTTTCCGCTGCCTCATTTTTTCTATTCTTTATTACTGCCTGCATTCTTCTGATGAGGGCAGAAAGTGTGCTTTATTTTAAATTTAATAAAATCTTGTATATGTACAGTATTATTGCAGCAACATTCTTGCTTACTCGATATCTGTTTGGTTCTTTTTATCGACCAGTTCCTATTGACAAAGATTTTACGCCTGGGGTGACAATTATTGTTCCTTGTTTCAATGAGGAACAATGGATACAAAGAACAATTTTAGGCTGTATTAATCAAGATTATCCTATCCATAAACTAGAAGTAATTGTTGTAGATGATTGCTCTAATGATAAATCCGTTGAAAAAATTAAAGAGATCGTAGAAGAACTGAAGATTAAAGAACAACGCTATGATATTGAAAACAGGCTTCATTATATTGTTCAGGAAACAAATGCAGGTAAAAGGGAGGCATTGGGAAAAGGAGCAGTATTGGCGCAACATGAATTGATTGTATTTGTTGATTCTGACAGCTTTTTGGATCCTTTTGCTATTCGAAATATTGTCCAGCCCTTTAAAGATACAAAAATGGGAGGTGTTTCCGGCAGAACCGACGTTGCCAACACCTATACCAATGTACTCACGAAAATGCAGGCTGTACGATATTACATTGCCTTTCGTATCATGAAGGCTGCAGAAAGCTATTTTGATGCAGTCACCTGTTTATCTGGTCCTCTGTCTTGTTACAGAAAAGATTTGCTTGTTAAATATATGGATGCTTGGCTAAATCAACGATTTTTGGGGGAGAAAGCTACATTCGGCGATGATCGAAGCATGACCAATTTCATATTAAGAGAAAATCGCACGGGTTATCAAGATACCGCGATATGTAATACCATTGTACCGAACACCTACAATGTTTTTTTGAAACAACAGATGCGCTGGAAACGCTCATGGCTTCGAGAGTCCCTAATTGCAGCAGGATTTATGTGGAAAAAGGAACCTTTTATGGCCTTATCTTTTTATATGGGCGTAGTTGTACCGCTCTTAGCACCGATTATCGTAATTTATAATTTAATTTACATTCCGATAGCACATCGCGTGTTTCCTTTTACCTTTATGATTGGTATTTTTTTAATGGCATTGCTCATGAGTATGGCCCAATTATTTCTAAGAAGAAGCTCAACATGGATTTACGGATTGTGGTTTTGTTTATACTATGAAGCCGTACTTTTATGGCAAATGCCCATTGCTTGGGTTACCTTTTGGAAAACGACATGGGGAACACGCATGACTCCGGCGGATCTTGCAGAATTGTTAAAAAAGAATCGCAAAAAGCAAGAGAGGGCATAAGATGATGACAATATCAAATGAAAAATTCACTGCCCAAAAAGATAGAAGAAAAAAAATACGTGTAGTGATACAAATTATAATCCTCCTTACAGTGCTTGCTATTTGTATCACCGCATTATTTACTTTAAAAGCATATCATCCTTATACATCGCAAAATGCAAACGTTTCCGGAGATAAGGGCTTTGTTGCCCTTGCCTATTTCGGTGTAGAGCGGATCGGTAATCAAAATATAATCGGGGTGGGGCGTTTATATGAACATTTACAGGCGTTAAGAGATTTGGGTTATGTAACGATCACACAAGATGATGTTTTAAACTACTACCAAACAGGAAAAGACCTGCCGGAAAAATCTCTTTTTTTGATTTTCGAAGACGGCAGGAGAGATACAGCTATTTTTTCACAAAAAGTTTTAGAAGATTTGAATTTTAAAGCAACCATGTTGACATATCCGGAAAAATTTGAAAAAAAAGATACTAAATTTTTAATGCCCGAGGAGCTGAAAGAACTTGAGAAATCAAGTTTTTGGGAAATGGGTACCAATGGATACCGACTGGCATTCATTAACGTATTTGATCGGTACGATAATTACCTTGGAGAATTAGATCTATTGAAACACGCTCGCGTTGCGCCTTATTTGGGACGTAAATATAATCACTATTTGATGGATTATATTCGTGATGAATATGGTATTCCGAAAGAAAGTTATAACAGGATGAAAGAACGGATCTCTTATGATTATGAAGCTGTAAGAGATATTTATACAAAGTCCATTGGGTACGTACCTGGAATGTACATATTGATGCACTCCAATACAGGAAGCTTTGGCAATAATGATAAAGTAAGTGCTGTGAACGAATCTTGGATTAAAACATTATTTAAAATGAACTTTAACAGAGAAGGTTTTTCCTTTAATCAGAGAAACAGCAGTCTTTATGACTTAACCAGGATGCAGCCCCAGGCCTATTGGTATACCAATCATTTGTTGATGCGTATCAAATATGATATCAATCAAGACTTGGAATTTGTCAAAGGCGATTTGAACAAACAAAAAGCATGGGAAACCCTTAAAGGGGCTTTAGAAATTCAAGAGGAAACGATGATCCTAACCTCTTTGCCAAAAGATAAAGGTTTATTGCGCTTAAAAAACAGTAATGATTTTGAAGACCTGAAACTTTCCGTAAGAATGAAGGGGAATAAACTTGGTTTGCAGAAAGTATATCTCAGGGCTGATGAAAGCTTAAACCGATTCTTGTCCGTATATATTCTCAATAATTTTCTATATGTTACGGAAAAAAACGGCGGTGCCGAAAAAGAACTGTTTAAATTAAACTTAGATAAATATGATGGTAAAGAAAGGTTATCCATTCCTGAAGATAAAAAAGCGGCTGAAATGCGAGAACTGGAAACCTTCGTAAAATATGCTGATTCTGCTGAAACAGCGAAGATTTATGCAGAACGATTGAAAGATAAAAATATGGAGAATGCGCCTACCGTGACAGACGGTGCCGGAGAATATATACCGGACCTTAGTGTTCATGCAGAAGGTGATCGTATGCTGTCACTATCTCTTAAGAAGAATCGGATTAGCATTATGATAGATGGAAAAGATGCTGTTATCGATTTACCAGTATCTGAACCAAAGGCAGGCGCTGTTTATCTGGAAACAGCATGGGGCGGTTATGGCTGGAGTCAAAGAAATTTGGCGGATGATGTGTATGACGGTGTGTTTGAAAAGCTCATGATCACAGAAAATATGGGAGCGGAAAAGGAAAAGGTTTTATTTGACAGTCGGCTGCAAGGATTTGATGCTGTCAAATTTAAAGTAAGGCAGCTGTGGGAATCTCTTATAAACTGGTTTATTGTAAAATTGTAATCAATCGGAGGAAGTTAATGCATGAGCAGCATAGGTTATAAAATTATCAAAACAGTTATTTTTGCATCGGTTTTTGTTATCTTGATTGGTTGCAATTATAATAGTCAATCTGCTGTTAATGCAGTCGCAAAAGAACCAACAAAAGCATCAGCATGGTTGGCTTATTGGGACTTAGGTGCAGGGGAAAAAGATTTAGAAAGACTAGGAAGGAAACTGGAGAAATTATCTTATTTTGGCGCATCTTTCGATAGTAATGATCGCCT
This sequence comes from Pelosinus baikalensis, assembly GCF_020819555.1. NCBI lineage: Bacteria > Bacillati > Bacillota > Negativicutes > Selenomonadales > Sporomusaceae > Pelosinus > Pelosinus baikalensis. The sequence continues at coordinate 3,161 of NZ_JAJHJB010000063.1, read as the reverse complement.
TTTCATTCCCAAAGAGCTCAGTGATAAAAAAATCGAATTACAAAAGAAAAAGAGAAAATATGAAACCTACCTTACTTTTGTCAATGATAAGCAGAATTCTGATGGATCGGCTGTGATGAAAGATACAGAAGTCCTTCGCAGGTTATTTTCCGATGATGGGTCTATGGAGAAACATATTGATGAAATCATTGCACTGACATTGCAGGGGGGATATGATGGTATTGAAATCGATTATGAAAGAATATGGAAAGATGAAACCATTGGACAGACTTTTTTGCAATTTGCAGATAGACTGTATGCAAAATCCCTGAGAAATAATTTAAAACTAAGGATTGTACTGGAACCGAGTACACCCTTTTCTTCTATTGATTTTGTCAAGGGTCCGGAATATGTCGTTATGCTCTATAACCTTTATGGAGTGCATAGTGCTCCCGGCCCTAAGGCCAATAAGGAATTTATCCAAAGAACAATAAAACGAATGAAGGCTTTGCCGGGTGAGAAATCGGTAGCATTTTCAACTGGCGGATGCCTATGGGGCGATAACGGTGAAAAAAGGTTCTTGACAGAAGTGGAAGCAAAAACCCTCGCTGCAATATATGAACGTGAAACCAAAAGGGATGAAGAAAGCCAATGCGTAGTTTTTGATTATAAAAGTAAAGGTGTGACCTATCAAGTTTGGTATGCTGATGTGAAAACGTTAAATTACTGGATAACGATTGCGAAAGAGCAAGGTGCAAATCACATCAGTCTGTGGCGTCTTGGTGAGAATGTGGATGTCGACAAAATAAAATAGGAAAACTTGCAAAAAAGAACCACTCAAATGGAGAGGTTCTTTTTTGCTTTTAATGGAAAGTGCTAGATGACTATGTAGTAGAAGCATTGCTAAAGTAAGGAGCAGAAACAATTAGCAGCATGATGATGAGTCATCTTCACAAAAGCCAAATAATAGGATAATGATAATGATAATAATCACGGACCAGCTGTTACCTCCGCGTCTACCACATCCAAAACCCATAACACGACCTCCTTTTAGAGCGAGTTACTATCTATATTGCTATATTATGATACAGATAATAATTTGGTAGATTGTCTTTTTAGAATAAGTTAATTTTGTAGATTTTTTTACAAGCCTAGAAAGTGTAAGTTCGGAAAACGCTAAACACAGAGGGCACAAAAATCCGCAAAGAACACAGAGAAGTATTTGTTCTGCTCTTTGTATCTCAAAATAGCTATGTTTTAAGAAAAATACAACGCTTTTCTTATCTATCATTAAATTGTTTTACGGGGAATTATATTGCATTAAGAATTGAATAATTTTGCAAAATACTCTTTGTTATAGAGGACGCTGGGATGATTAGGGACATAGGATTCTGCGCTTTTATTATGTTCTAAAGCTGTCACGTTTTCACCAAGTTTGGAATAGCAAACACATAGTTGGAGATGAGGCAGCCAGGTTGAGCAAGCGTAGTTCTTAAGAGAGGAATGATTGTTTGAATCTTTTACATCGAGTGCTAGTTTATACCAGAATATAGCAAGAGAATATTTTTGGGAGTTGAGAAAATGATAGCCAAGACGACAGCAAAAGTCTGGTCGAGGTATATCATATTCAAAAGATTGATATATATATTTTAACTTCTGCTGTTCATCGCTAAGGAAAGCAAAACAATCTGATAGTTTGCCACAGGCAGAAATATTATCTTCTACCCAACCTAATTTAGTATCCAAAAACTTTTGATAGTACTCGGCAGCCTTTTCATATATGTGGTGGTCTACTAATTCATTCGCATAATAAAAGAGATCTCTGGGAGAGAAGACTTCGCCATCTGCGATACGCTTTTCATAGATTTTTAGATTGCGGTCAGCGGTATCGCATCTTTCTTTTTTATGGGTAACAGTAACATCACTGTCTATGATTTTGCCATTTACAGCCAGATATTCATGTACAGCTCCAATCCATTGGAACTGTCTTGCTCGCTTGACTAATCTATTTCTACGTAGACTTGAAACAATATTGCCATTAGCATCTGATGCCAGATTATAATTCATAGTTACAGAATCGACGGTAGAGTCAAGGTCTTGCTTTAAAAGCAACAGTTTTTGTAAATCATTTTCAAGTAAAACATCATCAGCGTCTAGCCACATTATATAATCCTGTGTTGCATGACTAAAAGCAAAGTTACGGGCTGCTCCAAAGTCGTCGATCCATGTAAAATCATAAATTTTTTCAGTGTATCTTGCTGCGATTTCTTTCGTTTTATCTGTAGAGCCTGTATCCACTATAGTGATTTCATCCATGGCGTTTTTGACAGATTCAAGGCAACGACCTAATGTGTTTTCTTCATTCTTTACGATAAGACATAAACTTATTGTAATCAAATTCATCACCTACTTATATTTATAAGCTTTATTGATGGTTCAGGGTAATGGTATTTTTATCAGGTTATCTTTTTAGAGATCATATTATAGTAAGTCTTATAGTAGAGAAATTAATAGGATTGAAAGTTTACCCCCTCTCAAAATAACTTAGGACCATAGTATAATATGTAAATGGTGATGATAATGTGTCATAAGTGTAAGAAAAAAGAAGAAATTCTATAATATGAATGAGTTATTCTTTTTTAGTATGATCGAGAATGTATGTTTCCCCAAGTTACTATGTAGTTAAATAGAATATTGGCCGAGACTTTAGGAGTCTCTGCCAATATTCTATTTGTTGCTATTTTTTTTGTTATGATTTTATGATCATGGTTATTGTGAGCTTATAGTTAATTAAAATAGGAACTGTCATATATATTATCCAAAGAGAACAGCATTAAGAGCTCTGGTAAGTGCTGTAGCACTCACAATATTTGTGCCAGTAACCGTAATACGAATTTCGTAAGTGTGAGTTCCAGCATCAGGGGTATCAATCCAAGTCATGTTAGGGGCCTGTGGCACCGGTAGCACCAGTAGCTCCAGTTGCACCGGTTGCACCAGTAGCTCCAACATCACCAGTAGCGCCAGTTGCACCAGTTGCTCCAACATCACCAGTAGCACCGGTTGCACCAGTAGCTCCAACATCACCAGTAGCACCGGTAGCACCAGTAGCTCCAGTTGCACCGGTTGCACCAGTAGCACCAACATCACCAGTAGCGCCGGTGGCTCCAGTAGCACCAACATCG
>NZ_JAJHJB010000062.1:0-14079 GCF_020819555.1 Pelosinus baikalensis | reverse complement strand
GCGACTTGGCCAAAGAAAGACCGAGAGTAAAGTTGCAAACACTCATTCATGCTATGAGGAAGAGGGACTTCTAGTTCTCATGGACAGGTTTGGTGAGGGACAGGGAGGCGATGGGAAAGAGAATCTAGTACTTACATTTATTTGCAGTAAGTGCAAAATAATATTCAGTTGGAGGTAAAACATGAAAAAACGGATTATTATGATACTTTTAATTGTTAGCTGTCTACCTTTAGTATTATCTTCATTTTATTACTACAATCTAATCTACAATCAAACGATACAAGAATATAATGAGAAAAATATGGAAATATTATCTGCGGTGCGCAATGATGTTAGCCATTATCTTGATATGCACTTTGTGGTGTTAAAAGTACTTGCTCAGAATCCTAGCATTATTAGTTTGGATCCTAATGGAAAATCATATTTGGTAGATGCTAGGAAACTCTATCCAAAGTTGGAGTTAGTTGTAGATGATAAAGTGGGGAACCAACGTTTTCGTGATGATAACCAAAAACTTGGGAATGCGGCTCATCGACAGTTTTTCCAAGATTCAATAAATGGTAAAGAAGTGGTATCTGATGTTATCATTAGTATGTCAGATGGAAAACCAATAGTGGTATTAGCCGTGCCACTTAAAAATCAAGAAACTATTACAGGTGTCATCCAAGGAGCCCTGCCGCTATCTGTCTTAGATGACTTTTTGCGGGAAAGGGCGGGGCGGCAGTACTTTAACGATCTCCATGATAAGCTTAGCGGATTTTGTTATGCACAATCCAGTAATGCAAGGAATTAACGATGAAAAGACGATTTTATTGACACAAAATGGGTAGGTTTACAAGTTCTCGGATCGCGTATAGTGCTCCTGCCAGATGGAAAAAACTCGCTGTTTGATCCGATACGCAGAACCGTATCATTTGTAATAGCGAAAAAAAGGAATGTTAGAACAGAAATGCTGCCATCAAGTTTGTCGTTCTCAGTGTCTCGTCCTAGTTGCTTTGGGCATTGTGCTTACACTAGCTCTGGCGACAAGCTTTTTGCATCTATAACTTGTGGTTGGACGTTGATAAGACAGTTAGCTGGTCTATGAATTTTTTATGCCAACAGCTTGAGGAATATCATGCGTCAACCGAGATAGATGGGCTGCAATTAAAATTTGGTCTTTACAATTTAACAAGCAACTCGTATAATTATAATGAAGTTGTTTGTTAAATTATTGTATATAGCGGATGGATAAATTAAATATGTGGATAAATGGCATAATAATGAAAAACATAAAATGTAAGTTTTCCATTTAGCAATTCCTAGAACTCTTTAAGAGGAGGTAGATCATGGGCGTAAAAATTGAAGTTAAGAATTTAGTTAAAATTTTTAGTTCTCAGCCTCAAAAGGCCTTGGATTTATTGGATAAAGGCTTGAGTAAAGAAGAAATTTTAGCAAAAACAGGTTTAACTATCGGTGTAAATAATGTTAGTTTTACGGTGAATGAGGGTGAGGTTTTCGTTGTTATGGGGCTGTCCGGTAGTGGGAAGTCGACTGTTCTTCGTTGCCTCAATCGGTTAATCGAACCCAGTTCGGGCTCAGTCATCATCGATGGTGTAGATATTATCAAGTTAGATTTTAAAGAACTAAGAAAAGTTAGACAAACAAAATTGGCCATGGTTTTCCAACAGTTTGCTCTTTTACCTCATCGGACGGTGCTGCAAAATACTGTTTTTGGCTTAGAGGTCCATGGGGTAAGTAAAGCAGAACGGGAAAAACGGGCATTGGAACGTTTGGCGATGGTCGGACTTGCTGGTTATGAGAATTCCTATCCCGAAGAATTAAGTGGTGGTATGAAACAGCGAGTGGGCTTGGCCCGCGCTTTGACTAATGATCCTGATATTCTCCTTATGGATGAAGCATTTAGTGCCTTGGATCCTCTGATTCGGGAAGAAATGCAGGATGAGTTATTAAATCTTCAGGAGAAGATGAACAAAACAATTGTATTTATTACTCATGACTTAAGTGAAGCCTTAAAAATAGGAGATCGTATCGCTTTTATAAGGGATGGTTCCCTGGTTCAAGTGGGTACACCAGAAGAGATTATTAGAGACCCTGCTGATGACTATGTAGCTAAATTTTCCCGAGGTGTTGACCGCAGCAAAATTCTAATTCTGAAAGACGTGATGAAGAGGCCGCATCCCATTGTACAGTTGCGTGATGGTCCTCATGTTGCCCTACAGGTTATGAAAGAGCACGGTATTTCCAGTGTATTCGTCGTGGATCGGGCTAAACATTTACAAGGGCTCATCACTGCCGATCTAGCATTGGAAGCACGTAAAGCTGGTATTGTTAGTCTTCAGGAAGTCAAGTTACTAGAAGTTCCGGTCTACAATGCAAATGTCCTCGTTCAAGATATATTTTCGGTTATTGCAGAAAGTAAGATTCCCTTAGCGGTGGTCGATGAAGAGCAACGCCTCATTGGAATCATCATACGGGGCTCAGTACTTGCTGCGTTAGCCAACACAGGAGGTGACTTAAAAGATGTATCGTCTACCATTGGGACAGTGGGTTAACCAGGGTGTAGAGTGGCTTTTGAAGAATTTTGGTAATGCTTTTGATGCCTTCACCAAATCTGTAACCAATATTACAGATTCAATACGCAACGGCGCGGGATTAATTCCGTGGTTTGTGATCATTATAATTTTTGCCCTATTGGCTTGGCGTGCGAAGGGGTGGCGCCTCGCGTTAGGAACTACAGCTGGATTAGCTGTTATCTATAACTTAGAATTATGGCTACCTTTTCTTGATACTCTGATTCTAATGTTGATTGCTTCCGTTGTCTCCCTGATCATAGGTATTCCTTTAGGAATATTTGCCGCAAGGAGTGATCGCTTTCATAAAATTCTCTCTCCTTTACTGGATTTTATGCAGACAATGCCATCGTTTGTCTATCTCATTCCGGCATTGATGTTTTTTAATCTAGGTACAGTATCGGCGGTGTTCGCCACAGTAATATTTTCCATGCCCCCTGTCATTCGGTTGACAGATCTTGGTATACGTCAGGTCCCCATTGACCTGGTCGAAGTCGGAGAAGCCTTTGGCTCAAGCTCTTATCAGATGCTTTGGAAAATTCAATTACCTTTAGCAATGCCTACAATAATGGCAGGAATCAATCAAACCATGATGCTTTCCCTTTCCATGGTTGTTATTTCAGCGATGATTGGGGCTCAAGGACTGGGTGCTGGCGTGCTTGCAGGGATTTCACAGATGGATATTGGTAAAGGCTTTGAGTATGGCTTAGCTGTTGTTATTCTTGCAATGATCCTCGACAGTCTAAGTCAAGGGGTAGCACGCAATTCACGGGGAACTAAATAAGCATAAAAATTAGGAGGATGATTAAGTGAAGTTACTTAAAAATCAATGGAAACGGAACCTAATATTAGTTATAGTGGCTATGTTAATGATGGGATTGGCGGCAGGGTGTGGAACGACACCATCTAAATCTAGCGAGAAGAAGACGGTCAACATTGGATATGTCAATTGGGTGGAGGATGTGGCTGTAAGTAATGTCTGGAAGGTTCTTCTCGAAGAAAAAGGTTATGTAGTTAATCTTAAGAGTCTCGAAGTGGCCCCCCTTTTTGTTGGGTTAAATAAAGGGAATCTAGACGTTTTTATGGATTGTTGGCTTCCGAATACTCATAAAGCCTATTGGGATAAATATAAAGATAATCTAGATGACTATGGGATATGGTATACTAGCGAAGCGAAAATGGGTCTCGTCGTTCCGAAATATGTTAATATTAATTCTGTTGAAGACTTAAAGGCTAATAAGCAACTATTTGATGGTAAAATTACCGGTATCGATCCTGGTGCTGGTATAATGAAAATGACGGCTGAATTGGTCAAAAACTATGACTTAGACTACGAAGTCATCCAGAGCTCAGAAGCCGCCATGTTGACGGCCCTTGATAAAGCCTACCGCGACAAACAGGCGATTGTTGTTACTGCTTGGAGTCCTCATTGGATGTTCGCCAAGTATGATCTTAAGTACTTAGAGGATCCGAAGAAGAGTTATGGAGAAGCCGAAGGTATTCATACCCTGGCAAACAAGGAATTTACCAAGAAAAATCCGGAAATTGCCAAAATGTTGAAAAGCTTCAAGCTTGATGATCAGCAAATCGGTAGCCTAGAAAGTCTAATTAACGGTGGTATGACTCCTGAAGATGCTGCAAAGGAATGGATCAAAGATAATAGAGCGCTAGTTGATGGGTGGATGAAGTAACCCCAAAAACCTTACCCTTGAGCAAAGTGATATGCAACCTAAAGTGAAGAATAGTTATAGAAGGGATATGACAAAGACCTATCGGCATCTCATCTGCCGATAGGTCTATTCTTGTGCACTTGGATACTGAATGCTAAAGAAACTAAAACAGGGCAATAATATAACAGGCAAGACTACTTGAACAAGTACTACAACAGGCAGCTGTAGCAAATGAATAGGAGGTCATTAGTATGCTTATTGAAGTTGGTTCCAAAGTATCTCTCTATTTTAATACCTGTCATAACGGAACGATAACGAATATAGATGGGGCTAAGGTTTTTGTAAGGTTCGATGATAAACCAGATCAGGAAGAAGCATATTCTATGAATGAATTTCTGAAGATGTTGAAGGTAACTGCAGAATAGAACTAAAGGTACTCTGTAAAGGGTGCTTATTTTTTTGTCTTGATTGGAAGGGACTGGTGAATTGCTGCTTTAAAAAGAACCTATTAAGCTTTCGTTTCACGGTGTTAAAGTGATAGCAATCTTAAATAGGGGAATCTGTCTACGATTAATGTGAATCATATGAGTCAAATGATAGTTCACATAACGCACGTGGTTATACCGCAATAAAATTTATGGGATAGAGATCAAACCAGCGATAGAAGTATTACCTTCTTTAAGTAAATAGGCCTTGAGGTTTTGTAAGGCGTTAATTGTCTGCGTAAAATTTAAACGTAGCCAAAAACGAAAGAATGTATGTGATTGTCCTCCAAAGATAGGAATCCTATTTAAAGTATATAATGTAGAATTTATCCTATCTCGTCCAAAGTTTACGGTAAAAGCTGCCCGATAGCCAGCTTCCTTTGCCAATCCGATTACTCGTTGATCATATTCTCCACCTGGATAAGCTAAATAGTCCACCTTTTTACCTAACCGCCATTCTATCGCTTCCTTTGATTTGACTAATTGATTATGAATTTCCTCATCAGAAGCCTTTGAAAGTGAAATATGACTTAGAGTATGTGCTTCAAAACTTACCCCATTATCACTCATTTCTCTTATTTGATTCCATGTTAAATATTTTCCGTAATTGTTCACAAAATCGGTGATTACAAATATTGTCGCGGTAAAATGATACTTTTGCAAGATTGGATAGGCTACCTGATAATTATCTTTATAGCCATCATCCAAAGTGATTAAAATAGGTTTAGGTGGAAGTTTCTTTCCAGATTGCAAATAATCCGCTAGTTGGTCAGGTGAGATTCCGGTATAACCCTCCTGGTATAAATAATTAATTTGCGCTTCAAATTCGGTAGAGCTAAGTGTTAATGTATTATGGTCCTTATTGTTGATTTGATGATAGTTTAAAACTGGTATGCCTTGGAAATAATGAAAGGCGATATAGCTTAGTCCTAATAATATAAAAATTAAAATGATAATTCCATATCGGATTGCTTTCTTCGTAACTATCTGCAAAAAAAATGCAACTCCTTTATATAAGTAATGTAGAATATGATTTTATTATATACTGGAATTCCAAGAGGTGAGCTATTTTAGCGTCAATTTATTATTTTTTATGTTCTTTCAATAGCATTGGTCCTGGATAAAAACTACGCATATTCCCATATTGATCTTTATGATAGAATGAATATAAAGTAGAATGATTAGGAGGATATTTTGTACTTTTTGATAGAATGAACAGGTGAGGTGAGATGAAAGACATGACCAGATTGCAAAAAATTCAGACAGTAACGCAGCAAATCGCCGAAGCCATATCCAGCGCGCTGAGTATGGATGTGACAATTGCTGATGAAACTTTGGTGCGCATAGCCGGAACCGGATGTCATCAACAGACTATCGGTCAATCTTTGAGTAGTAATTCTATCTACAGCCGGGTGTTGCGTCGCGGCGATGAATATTTGATTAAGGATATAAGTACAAGTAATGCTTGCGAAAATTGCGGAAGAAAGTCCATTTGTACAGAACTAGCCCAATTATGCTGTCCCATTCGTTTAGGTCAGGATACCATCGGCGTAATTGGCCTGGTAGCGTTTTCGCAAGAGCAGCAGCAAGAACTTGTTCATAAGGGACCAAACTTATTGGCCTTTATGCGAAAGATGGCTGAATTGGTAGCAGCCAAAGTACTTGAAGTTGAGGCTATGCAACGGACGATAGCGCTAAAAAAGCAGCTACAAATAGTACTTAATTTTGTTACAGAAGGAATCATTGCCATTGACCAGCAAGCCAGAATCAGCAATTTGAATTTTGCAGCGGAAAAATTGTTAAAAGTCAAAACTAGCGATGTTCTCGGTTTTCACATTAACGAAATATTTCCTGGAACACCGTTAGAAGAATCTCTTAGAGACGGTAGTCAATTTGTCGACAAGGAAGTGAAGTTATGGCAACACGGCCATCAGCACCATTATTTTATCAGTGCTAAGCCAATAGTAGATAGTGATGTCATTCAAGGGGTTGTTGCTAGTTTCAGAACGGTAGGCGGACAGATAGGCCGATCCCATCGAGTAGCTCCAGTAAGTTTTTCCGACCTAATAGGAAAAAATCCTCTTTTCCTGCAGATTTTAGAAGAAGCAAAGCAAGCAGCTGCAGGGTCAGCTACCATTTTGATTGGTGGGGAAAGCGGTACGGGTAAAGAGGTGTTAGCTAAAGCCATTCATTTTGCCAGCGCACGTAGGGAAGGTCCTTTTGTCGCAATAAATTGTGCAGCTATTCCGGAATCCTTGATGGAAAGTGAATTGTTTGGTTATGAAGAAGGGGCTTTTACGGGTGCTAAACGGGGGGGCAAGTCAGGGAAATTCCAGATGGCCCATGGTGGAACATTATTTTTGGATGAAATTGGCGATATGCCACTGTCACTGCAAGTGAAAGTGCTACGGGTTATCCAAGATCGTATTGTGGAGCCTGTTGGTGGCATTCAGGGTAATCCAATTGATGTTAGGATACTGGCAGCATCCAATCGGGATTTGGCTGAGCGGATTAAAGAAGGATTATTTAGAGAAGATTTATATTATCGTTTGAATGTAATCAACCTCGTATTACCACCATTGCGCCACCGGGTCGAAGATATTTTACTACTAGCGAGAAATTTCCTGCAACGATTGGCTGCATCTTACGATAAGAATCTCAAGGATTTTGAATCAGAAGCATTGTACTGTCTGCAGAACCATGATTGGATAGGTAATGTGCGCGAGTTAGAAAATGCAGTAGAATGTGCAGTAGTAAAAGCAAAAGAGCCTTTGGTTAGCGTACGGGACTTACCAGATCGCTTAGTCGGCCATATGAAAAATATGCCTGAACGTCAGCGCCTAGTTAGTTTACTGGCCGAGTTTGGTTCAGATGTGGAAGGCAAAAAAAAAGCGGCTGCTGCGTTGGAAATCAGTTTAGCAACGTTATACCGCAAAATGAAGAAGTATGCTTTACAATAATTGAGAAATTTCGCAATTATTTGTCAGTATTTCTCGTTTAATAGTGAGAAAAATTAGAAAAATCCCCCGATTTTCGGGGGATTTTTTTTGGCATGCTTTTTGCAATAATAATTAGATAGCGGCATCTATTGATATAATTTAGTAGATGGACTACATAATATTAGGAGGCAGTATAAATGGGAGCATTAACTAATGTAGCAGAAACTGCAACAGATTTCTCTTGTAAAAGTCCAGCAGCGCGAGCCGGTATGACTGTAGAAGAATGGAAAGAAGCCATTCGGTTTGATGCGACAGACTGGGGGTAGAAATCGAAGCTATCGTCTACAAAGCAGGTTAACTAAGAAGGCAGCATCATTTATTTGGATAGGGATTGGCATTCTTGCACTGGTGACTAATCTATTTTATGAAAATGAGAGGAAGATTAATATGAAGGAACTATCGTCTGTAACAGTCAATCCCCTGTGGTTGGAGTTTATCAAAGCGGTAAAAAAAGAGGTCGTACCTGCCTTAGGGTGCACAGAGCCCATTTCATTAGCGTTGGCAGCAGCCATTGCCGCACAGAGACTGGCAAAACCGGTGGAAAGAATCGAAGCTAAGGTCTCAGCAAATTTGATGAAAAATGGCATGGGAGTTACTGTGCCGGGAACTGGCACCACAGGACTCTTAATTGCTGCTGCCGTCGGTGCTCTTGGTGGCGATCCTGAAGGCAAACTGGAGGTTCTAAAAAAACTAACGCCTGAACAGATTGTGGCTGGTAAACGTATGATTGCAGAAGATCGTGTTCAACTTTCCATTGCACATGTACCTAATATTCTCTATTCAGAAGCACGGGTTATCCACGACGAGGACTGGGTACGGGTTTGCATTGCTGATGCCCATACCAACGTGGTGCTTATTGAGGAAAATGGTAAGATCGTATTTCAAAATGAGCCACAAAATACGATAGCAGTTGACATGGATAAATACTCTTTAATTGGTGTTCGAGCTAGTGATGTATATAATTTTGCAATAGAAGCACCGTTGGAAATGATTAGCTTTATCCGTGAAGCCGCCATCCTGAATGATTCACTGTCGGAAGTAGGTATGGATGGACAATACGGCCTGCATATTGGTGCAACCATGAATCGCCAGATTTATCAAGGCTTGTTATCTGACAGTCTGTTCACTCAGATATTAATGCGTACTGCCGCTGCCTCAGATGCTCGGATGGGGGGGGCAACCCTGCCAGCAATGACTAATTCCGGTTCTGGTAATCAAGGCATAGCTGCAACAATGCCTATCATAGTAGTCGCCCAGCATGTAAAAGCCGATGAAGAAACGCTGATACGAGCACTAATGTTATCCCATATGATGGCGATTTATATTCACGACAAACTTCCTAAATTATCAGCACTGTGTGCTGCAACTACAGCATCTATGGGAGCTGCCGCTGGAATGTCTTGGTTACTGAAAGGTGATTTTGAAACCGTCAGTATGGCTATTTCAAATATGATCGGTGATGTAGCTGGAATCATTTGTGATGGCGCTTCCAATAGCTGTGCCATGAAAGTATCTACGTCAGCTACAGCTGCTTATAAGGCTGTACTAATGGCACTCGAAGGAATAAGGGTTACAGAATATGAAGGAATTGTTGCCAATGATGTAGATCAATCCATTGCAAACTTAGGTGAATTAGCCTGCCAAGGCATGAGTCAAACGGATGATCAGATTTTACAAATCATGTTGAAAAAGAAATAGTAACTTGAGCGTTGGTGAAGCGCTATCCAATAAGTAAGTGAACCGCCAAAAGAAAAAGACAGTCTAAGATTCAAACTGTCAAATTTAATAATATCAGGTTGTAATTAAATAACAGGCTAGCGTCAACTGGCCTATTCAAGCGAAACGCCCTGTGTCGACAGGGCGTTTTTGGTTTATCTAGTATATGATTCTTGTAGGTGATTTATACATGAAAATGCTGTGGTGGAAAGAAGTTTATATCAAAGTAAATTTTTGCATGTTATGAGAATTTAAGTATGCTAAAATTTCAGAAAAAGGACATATGACCTTTTAAAAGATTATTAGAACAATTAGAATGAATGGTAGGTCAAGTTTTAAATAGAAAAAATATCCTATATAAGAAGAAAACTATTTTTCATAATTCTGCGAGTGTAAAGATTGCTATACAGATATAATTTGAAAGATGTGAGGTTAATCATGCAGTTTGATGATTTTTTATTTAGTGAGCCTCAATTGAAGGAATTGCTAGTAGGAATGCCAGAAAAGATAAGGGCAAAAGTTTTTTTGAAAAAAATACCTGCCGGGGAAACTTTGTTAAAAAAGGGGGAAAAGGTAGAATATGCCTATATTCTTATTGGCGGTGAATTGAAGGTCATTAATGAATTTGAAAATGGGCGGATTTATATCTTTGAGCGAATAAGACCTATTAGTTTTGTTAGTGAACTGGAGATTTTAGCCGGTGAAATGGAATACGTTAGTACGGTTGAAACTGTTAATAATTGCAAGGTGCTGATGATTACTGCTAAAGACTTTGCTAAATGGATTGCGTGCGATCATGCAGTTTTGTTGAAAATATCCCAAATTCTTGCTAAGAAAATGTATTCTACGGCAAGTAAAACGGGAACCGCTAATTTCTTGTCAGGAATACGCAAAATCCAGGCTTATATTATCAAATATTATCAAGAAAACCAAGGGAATATCGATGTATTGCTCATTGATAAAAAACGACAACAGATTGCGGATGAAATAGGGGTAAGTGTAAAAACGATTAATAGATGTGTTGATAAACTGAACAGTGCCGGATTGGTTTTTGTGAGAAGCGGAAAAATTTATATTAGTAAAGGTCAGTATGCTAATTTGCTTCTTGAAATCCAGAATTTTAAATAGTTAGCAGTAATTTTACATTTTACAAAACTAAAAATAAAAGTATTGGTACTAGTTCTGGCGTGAAGTCAATGCAGGGTGAAACGGTATCAAGTGAATATTAAAAAGTGCTTGTTATAAAAAATAATAAGCAATATAAGAAAAAATGATTTATAGGAGGTTAGCTAGCATGAAAGAAAAATTAGTTCAAGCGGCGAGAGAAGCGCGAGAGTATGCTTATGTACCATTTTCACATTTTAAGGTAGGCGCGGCGGTAGTTGGTGATAGTCAGAAGATATATCGTGGCTGTAATGTTGAGAATGCATCTTTTGGATTGACCAATTGTGCAGAACGTACAGCGATTTTTAAAGCAATTTCCGAAGGCGAGCATAAAATTGAAGCGTTAGCCGTGATTGCCGATACAGAAGATCCAGTTTCGCCTTGTGGTGCTTGTCGGCAAGTATTGTCTGAGTTTTGTACAAGGGATACCAAAATTTATTTGGCTAATTTACATGGTGATATAGAAGTATGGACGATGGAACAACTATTACCCGGTTCATTTAAGTCAAGTGACATGGATAAAAAGTAATAACTTAGGGGGATATCATGAATTATTTATTAGCAATAGTAGGTTTACTCGTGGTGTTTTTGCTTGCGTATGCTGCAAGTAGTAGTAAAAAACAAATTCGCTATCAGTCTATTTTTATCATGTTAGTTTTACAATTTTTATTGGCTTTTGTGTTAATTAATACCGAGATTGGAGAATTCTTTATCGGTGGTTTTGCCGCTATTTTTTCAATTTTAATTTCTTTTGCTATGGAAGGTATTGGTTTTGTTTTCGGTGGACTTGCGAAAGGTGAGCAAGTAGCATTTTTCTTTAGTGTTTTAATGCCGATTGTTTTTATTTCTGCGTTAATTGGCATTTTACAATATACTAAAATTTTACCTTTTGTCATAAAATATATTGGGATTGTTTTAAGTAAAGTTAATGGCATGGGAAAATTGGAATCCTATAATGCAGTGGCATCGGCAATTTTAGGACAATCTGAAGTATTTATTTCGGTCAAAAAGCAGATTGGATTATTGCCTGAGCATCGCTTATATACGTTGTGTGCTTCAGCAATGTCTACTGTGTCTATGTCGATTGTTGGAGCATACATGAAAATGATTGAACCTAAGTGTGTTGTGGTTGCATTGGTGCTCAATCTATTCGGGGGCTTTATTATTGCATCCATTATCAATCCCTATGAAGTAACAGCGCAGGAGGATAGTTTGGAAGTGGAGGTAGAAACGAAGCAATCCTTTTTTGAGATGCTGGGTGAATATATTATGGATGGCTTTCGAGTGGCAGTTATTGTAGGAGCCATGTTGATTGGGTTCGTAGCGTTAATTGGCATGGTAAACGGGATTTTTGCATCAGTTTTCGGAATTACCTTTCAGCAAATGTTAGGATTTGTTTTTGCTCCTCTTGCGTTTGTAATGGGGATACCGATGCAGGAAACAGTGGGTGCAGGTAGTATTATGGCAACGAAATTGGTAGCTAATGAATTTGTTGCGATGTTGGATCTGGGAAAAAGTACAGAGCTTTCAGCGCGAACTGTCAGTATCGTTTCTGTTTTTCTCGTATCGTTTGCCAATTTTTCCTCGGTAGGCATTATAGCTGGGGCGGTAAAAGCCTTACAAGAAAAGCAAGGGGACATCGTTGCTCGCTTTGGCTTAAAGCTTATTTATGGAGCAAGTCTGGTTAGTCTTCTATCAGCTACTGTCTCTGGCTTCTTTTTCTAGTATAATAGAATAAAAAGACGGTTGAAGATAACGAGATATGAAATCTATGACGTTTAAACGTGTGCATGAGTTACGCTAATTCGAGGGGAGAGAATTTCTGATGAGAATGGTAGATTTGATTGAAAAAAAACGGGATGGAAAAGAGCTAACAACAGCTGAAATTTACTTTATTATTGAAGGTTATACAAAAGGTACGATTCCTGATTATCAAGTGAGTGCTTTGGCAATGGCAATCTTTTTTCAAGATATGACCGAGAGAGAACGTGCTGATTTAACAATGGCAATGGTTGAGTCTGGTGATACGATTGATTTGTCAGCGATTGAAGGAATCAAGGTTGACAAGCATTCTACTGGCGGTGTAGGTGATACGACTACTTTGGTGCTTGCACCGCTCGTGGCGGCTGTCGGCGTTCCTGTGGCTAAGATGTCGGGACGGGGACTTGGTCATACGGGTGGTACGATTGATAAATTAGAATCGATTGCTGGTTTTCATGTGGAGATTGAGAAAGAGGAATTTATCAACTTGGTAAATCGTCATAAAATTGCCGTTATCGGACAGAGTGGTAATTTAACGCCAGCCGATAAAAAGCTGTATGCTTTGCGTGATGTGACGGCTACCGTCAATTCCATTCCTTTGATTGCTAGTTCGATTATGAGTAAAAAGATCGCAGCAGGCGCAGATGCTATTGTTTTGGATGTCAAAACTGGCGCTGGTGCTTTTATGAAAACTGAGGAAGATGCGAAAGAGTTAGCACAGGCCATGGTACGAATTGGCAATAATGTTGGTCGGAAAACGATGGCAGTGATTTCAGATATGAGTCAACCGTTAGGTTTTGCGATTGGTAATGCGCTAGAGGTCAAAGAAGCAATTGATACCTTACAGGGAAAAGGTCCGAAAGATTTAGAAGAACTCTGCCTAGTATTAGGTAGTCAAATGTCCTATTTGGCAGGAAAATCCGCTTCTTTAGCAGAGGCAAAAGCAATGCTGCAAGACGTGATGAAAAATGGGAAAGCTTTGGCAAAGTTCAAAGAGTTTATCATAAACCAAGGTGGCAATCCAGAGGTGGTTGATCATCCAGAAAAATTACCACAAGCAGCTTATCGCATTGAAGTTCCCGCGAAAAAAGATGGAGTAGTAGCCAGAATCGTAGCCGATGCTATCGGAACAGCGGCTATGCTACTTGGAGCAGGACGAGCAACGAAAGAATCGGAAATTGATTTGGCGGTTGGTCTTGTCCTGCATAAAAAAGTTGGCGACAAAGTCAGCAAAGACGAGTCATTGGTAACGATTCATGCGAATCAAGAAGTGGTAACTGAGGTCATAGAAAAAATCTATCAAAACATATATATTGAAGACAAAGCTGATGTGCCGCAGTTAATTCATGATATTATAACGGCATAAATTATTTTTTAGCTAACATTTTGAAAGAGAAATAAAGAAACCGTCACCTGACTTTTTTACACTATAGCTTTATGACATTGGTCTGCTGTCCCCGCGATTACTTATAATGTTATTAATGACAGGTAGGGACGTTCCTTTTTGGGTAACTAAAAGTTGCCAAAAGAGAAACGTCCCTAGTGTCACTCTCAATGCTTAAATAGCCTTTGATTTAAGTTGTTTACATTCAAAATGAGCTATATCCACTTTCACATAAAACAGGGGGACAGGCACATTGTTTCTCGAAAACACGGAGCCTGTCCCTGTAAGATATATTACAGAAGGGTTATCCATTATGGGCTAGAAAAA
>NZ_JAJHJB010000061.1:0-14146 GCF_020819555.1 Pelosinus baikalensis | reverse complement strand
TTGTAGCTTGTTTCTGAGCATTCAGGAATCCTAGGACACCGGTAGCAAAGTCCAGAGACATGAGGATATCTGTGAATTAATGCATCAACATAGCGTTGCATATGTCTAGCAATACAAAATATCTGTTTCTCAGAAAAAAGTTCTTTGGTTGTGGCAGGATTTTCTTCTGAAATAAGTCTCACTCCTTTCAGCCGTTTTATAGCATTAATTAGAAGACCTCACCTTCTTAGCTAGCTTTTGGCTTTGGAGGATTGTCATTACCTTTTGGTAACGGATTAACTAAAAAAATTTCATTAAGATCCATGCCTGCTCTGATTAGACCGTTCACAAATCCTTGTCGAGGAGGCCTTTGACCTCTCATAACACGATAAACATAGCTATATGAGACATTCATAATCTTCGATAGACCATACTCTGACAAACCTCTATCATGCATAAATAACTGTACATTTTTCAAATTTACTTTCACATCGTTTTCTTCAATAACCATATACTTTATCACCTCCATATGTTGTTACCCTTTGGTAATTACCTCTTGGTAATAATATAAAACATTCATTACATTTTGTCAATGGCTTTTTTAATAGTTTATATTTTATTGCCAACTGGTAATTATTAAAGTAAAATATATTTAGGATGGTGGTAAAAAGATGCCTACTTTTGGCGAATACCTTAAATTATTAATGGAAAACCATAAAATTGGTGTAAATGACCTTGCTGAATTATCAGGGGTTAGTGGCGCGCATATATCACGCATTATCAATGGTAAACGCTCAGCTCCAACACCTAAGACCTTAAAAAAAATTGCTACTGCTCTTAATGAAAGTTACGAAGAGTTAATGAAAGTAGCTGGACATATAACTTCAAATAATACTCACTTACCTAGCAAAGAGGACAAAAAGCCTAAAGACCTTCAAAAGATCCTTGATGATCATGAAATACTGTTTAGTGGTACTCCCCTTACAGATGCGGACAAGCAAGCCATTCTTGATGTGGTTGAATTGCAATTATATAAGCGTGCTAAGGAACTTAACAAGAGAAAAAAAAATTAAGAACAATGCACTTTTGTACACTTTTCTACTCTACTTGCACAAAACCAATGGAGAAATTCACGCTTTTGAAGCAGGCTAAATAAAGGAAAACACAGCCCTTAAGAAAGCTGTGTTTTATTTATACCTTTTTGTCGAACATTAGTTCTTTTTGTCGGAGGTTGCTATTATGGATGTTAAACGCCGAGTGAAAAATTTAGTCAAAAAATTTAATACTCGTAACCCTTATGAACTTGCAGATTATCTAAAAATAGAAATTAGATTCGCTTCTCTCCCTCTACATATTCACGGTTTTTATGATCGAGTTCTTCGACGCAAATTCATTGTACTTAATAGTGAATTAGAGCCTTATAAGCAGCGACAAACTTGCGCCCATGAATTAGGACATGCCCTACTCCACAAAGGCTGGGGCTATTACTTCATGATAGAACATACCTTCTTCTCTCCTGGTCGCTTTGAGCGAGAGGCAAATGAGTTTGCATGGCAGCTGCTGTTTGATGAAGAGGCTTGCAGGATTGAATATGACAATGATCTTGGCAGGTATGTTCGGGAGGAAGGGATTGTGGAGCTGGTTGGTTATAGGAAGTGATAAGGCATTGCCGCTTTAATGGCAGGAATGCCCTTGTGAATTGTCGAAGTAACATCAAATTACCCAAATATTACTAAAGGAGCTATCGAAACTATGCGTAAACCGTACCTATCTATCCTATTTACTCTTCTCATCACTATATCTCTCATTACTCCCGTCTTAGCTTCCTCATCGGCACCCTCCATCTCAGCTGAGGTTGCGGAAAAAATGTTAATTGACGGCAACAAGCGTTTCCTCTCCGAGAAGTATGCTGACCGCGAAATTGGCAAAACCAGACGAATCGAATTGACCAAAGGTCAGCATCCCTTTGCCGTGATTGTAAGTTGCTCTGACTCTCGTGTTGCACCAGAGCTCCTTTTCGATCAAGGTTTGGGGGAACTCTTCGTCGTGCGTGTAGCTGGCAACGTCCTTGATGCCATTGAGTTAGGAAGTGTCGAATATGCTGTAGAACATCTTGGCGCCAAGCTAATTGTTGTATTAGGTCACGAAAAATGTGGTGCCGTGAAGGCAACGGTTGATGGTGGCGAATTGCCTCCCAATATCAAAGTAATTGCAGACAAAATCCAACCTGCTGTTGCAGCAGCCAAAGCAAAGCACTCTGATAATGTATACGAAGCCGCAACTGACGCTAACATAATCAACATGGTAGCTTCTTTAAATAGCGATCATGTAATCACTCATGTTGAAGGTGTAAAATTTCTAGGAGCCAAGTATCATCTTGAATCGGGAGAGGTTGAGTTCATCAAGTAACCAAATGGAACTAGGGTAATAATTATCAAAAATAGGTAAATCTCAACCCTCATTTCGAAGGTTGAGGTTTGCCTATTCTATTGCTAGCACTGGTGCACTTGCTTTCAGTAACTTTGGAAAAACTCATTCCATAATCTTATATATAAATGTTACTTTTATGTTTATGGACATGGCACCAATGGCACGCCCTACTCCACAAAGGCTGGGGCTACTACTTTATGATTGAACATACCTTCTTCTCCCCTGGTCACTTTGAGCGCGAGGCAAATGAGTTTGCATGGCAGCTGCTGTTTGATGAAGAGGCTTGCAGGGTTGAATATGATAATGATCTTGGTCGGTATGTGCGGGAGGAAGGGATTGTGGAGTTGGTTGGGTATAGGAAAAATTAATATATACTAATTACTCTATTTATCGTAATTAGTATATATTAATTGTATCAGAAATTGTCACTGGGATTTAAATAATAACCATTTGATTCTCTTAAAACTCTTTTTATTATACCCAATTCTCTATCTTATAATGGTCACTATATTTTTCTCTAAGATTACTTGTAATATTTATCAATCGCTTCCGATTCATTTCAATTAATTCTATCAATTCAGATGAATTGATACCAACCTCTTTTATAATATTTCCTACAAAATTATTAGTTAAAGATAATCTTGGAGGATTATCTTTATATTTTTTTATTACAAATCCTTCATAACGCTTCTTAATTTTTTCCATTTTAAAACTTTGTTTTGATATATCTTCATCGTTGAATTTTTGAATAGCTGACTTAATTTCTTTATGCTGAAAACCTTCAGACTTTTTTCTACTTTCTTCTAATATTTTATAGAATTGTAAAACAACCTTTCCAAAGTTTCTAATTGAAGAATCAATTGCTAAACGTGGATATATTATGTCTAAAACCACAGATTTATCAAATAATGAAAACAGATCCTTATAAGATAGTTGCTGATATTGAATAAGCTCGATATCGGCAACTATCATATCATAATAATATTCTTTCTCTTCAGCAGTACTATGCTGAAATAATAGATCCCATACTTTTTTGTTACATTGATTTTGATCTATAGTAGTGCACAATAATCTTTGAAATACTACCTTCCTTTTTCCTTTTTCCTTCAATAAATCATATATATATAAATCATATATATGATTTATCCTGGAGGTATCATTATCGTACAGCAACTCAATTACTTCGCGCAAAGCAATATTAAAACCTCTGTTAAAAGTATTCCTTTTTAAAACCTCAACTATTACTGCATCCCATAACTCATAGTTATTATGATGATATCCATTCCACCACAAAGGTTGAGGATATCCACAATGTATATTTAAACATTGTTCTAATATATCTTTCTGAATTAACATATCAACAACTTCAGCTATATCTTTACCCTTAATAGATTCACCCAATAATTTGATCTGTACTTCACTTGGTATGTTTACACTATTTAATGCTACTGCCTTAATCCATTTAATATCATTTCGATTTGATGTTAGTAAATCTAAAACCAGTACTTTCTCATTATCTGATAAGTACTCCCAAGAATTAATGAATACTCTTACGTTTGAAGTAATAAAGCTTGTCTTATCTGTTAAGAGCATCAACTTAAAAATACTTTCCCTGGAATTTGAATTATTTTTAGTTCCATCTATAAGATATTGGGCTACACTCATTCCAAAATCATCTGGTAAATTATATAGAAAATATCTTTCCAACCAATTAAACCATGCAGTCGCTAATTCAACAACTTTCTCTTCAGATTTGATATACTTTAAAGAATGCTCGGTAACCTCTACCATATGAGGCTCATTCATTTTAATATATCTAGAAGGAAATTTATTTAAAAACTCTATAAAAACTTCATGCCATACACACCATAAATTTTTTTTATGTTTCTCCTCGACTTCACTCCAGTCAATGCTTTCATCAGAGTGCTCATCTTCAAAGTTCTCCAAAAATTTTTTTGAACGTATTGATACAGACATTACATTTAATGATTTTTTATAATATTCTATTATTAATCTCTTAGCTTCATTACTATAGTTGCTCCATGAATCAAGTGCGCCTCTAAATAAGCCATAAATCACATCAGGGTGTTCATAATCATCTAAATAGTTATCTAATTTAGCAAACTCAAAAGCATAATTTTTAAAAATTAACCTAATAGCCTTTTCCCTTATAAAACTTTCATCATATGATGATGCCTTCTCTAAACCCTTAATGGTAATTAACTCCGTATCTCTCACGTTCAACAAATTCCACATTTCCTCAGCTGATAAAGCAATTTCACTCTCTGTTTTCGTCAACAAAGAATAAAATTCATCTTCACTTATTTGGTGACTGAACCAATGAAATCCTCTATCCTTAGATGGATTAAACCAAGGTGTACCTTGGTGCCATAAGATTCCATCATTCACTATTCTATCGGCATGTTTCAATACATTAACAAAATTTGTTTGCTCCAATTCGTCTAAATCATTAATCCGTCGATCAAAGAACATTATAACTCGATCCCTAACAGAAGGAAAAATCGACTTTAAACTCCTTAGCATAAGTGTTTTTAATTCAGCATTAGGATTTTCTTTATAAACGTTTTCAACCATAGTTAAAGTGCATAAATTAGCATTCTTAGAAAGAGAACTCAGGCTTTGCTGTGCGATCTTTAATACTTCCTGCTGCTCAAAAACATCCAAAAAAAATCTTTTAAATAGTAATTGAGTTGCATAATGGTATATTGGATGAACAAACATAATTCTTTTTAAATTATCAAATTCTATATATCCATGCTGATTTAGATACTTTATTTCAGTCTTATACTCATCACTAATTTTTACTGCTAGGCTATATTGGGGGAATATTGCTTCATTAACTTCACCGAAAGAATATGTAATCCAAGTATCACTGTCTTCATTGATACTTGGATTCTCTTCATAACTGCTTAAGATAAAAGCTAGATCATTTATATTGACAGATTTGTACGTGTTACAACTTAATCCTAGAGCAATAAAAACCTTAGCGGCTATACTTCCCCTTCCTTCTATTATCCTAGCTAAGTCATTTGAATCTATTCTTGCTAGATTTACTATATCCGACGGATCTAATAACATCAGCTCTCTTAAACTTTTTTTACTATTATAAATATTAGCTATATGACCTAGCTGAAGTGAAGATGTTTTTTCAATCTTTAAAAGCCAATTAGTTACCTTTTCATATAAATTTTTAGATTCTAGTTCATTTTCAAAATATTTTCCCCATGCAGTGGGTATTAAGCTAGATTTCTCGAGGGTCAAATCTATCCAATTGTGTGAATCTATTGAACACTCACTAATAGTTTTCTTAGACATTGTGTCTAAAATAATATCTTTTCTTGAAGTAATAATAATCTTTCGATTTGATTTTGACTCTCGAATTAAACTTCTAATTTCACTGCAGATACTTATAGCATCTTTTCTAGTTTCTACTTGGCCAAACGGATCTTCTAGTATTAGCAACCGATCTTCAATACTTCTATGCTTTATAAAAGAATTAGCACCACTCTCACCATGAAGCTCCCCTGTTATTTCAACTTTATAACCTTTATTTAGGTATTCTTCAGCAATATCTTTTGCTAAATATGTCTTACCACAGAACGAGACGCCTGTTAACAATAAAATTTTTTCAGTGTTCAATACCTCCTCGCATAATTCCTTTTCAGTTCTTCTAATATATTTTTCATCTTTATTAAGTATATATTTCCCACTATATTTATCAATTACTTGAATCAAATCAGAGCTTATCGATCTATCACAATCTCTACCATTTCTTATTTCATCTGTCAACTCAGTTATAACTGTATCAATTATGCTTTGAGGTATGTAGTATTTTTTGTTTAGCAAAGAAGTAATTTTTTCAATAGTATACTCCTTAGTGTATTTTTCTCTAATCTTGATTCTTTTTAATATCTTTCTAAATTTATTATTAGTTAAGTTGCCTATAAATGACTTTAAAGCATCCCGCCTTGAAACACTGAGTGTAGTTGCATCCGCATAACAAGAATAAATATAGGTCCTGATTTTATTCAATAAATCATTATTCAATCCATTATTCGACTCAGAATGAATTTCTCCACTTTCTATAAATGAGCTAACATCGTCGCTACACCTTACATTAGAAACGAATATAACAAATCTATCATTGTCATTATTTATTTTATTTAATAAATTCATAACTGCACTTAGGCTTTCAAAATGACTTATCCAATCAGAAAAATCGGCTAAGCCTATTTCCTCAGTTCTACTTTTTGCTTGAAGATCAATGGTATATGTTCGTCCCTCTTCATTAAATCTAATTTGAGCATCTTCTTCATTTTTCTTTTCAATATAAACTTCCACATCATCTCTATCCAGATATTCTAATGCAACTAAGAGTGAATTTAAATACTGATAATCATATCCCTTAGGTCCATAAATTTCAACAGACATCTTAATTCTCCTTTTAAATATAGACATGAGAGTCTACCCTTCATGAGCGTATTTCTACTATCACCTTATATGGTAATATTACTTTATTTAGAGCTCAATTTTAGACATTCTAATTAGTGTCCCGATTATCTTATTAATACGCTGACTAGTAAATATCTTCTTAAGCATTTCTATTAGTTCATCTTCATTCTTTAATTTTGGTTCAACCATTCCGGGAAGCCCTAGCTCCTTGCGAGTCTCTTCTTCGATTACAATATCAACAGGATAAAATGGAATATTGTGCTTTAATGAGAAGACTGCAAAACTGTAGGTCGCAAGATACTTACTGCGAATTCGCATCGTGTAGTTGAAATCATAATTTGTGTTTGAGAAAAACTCACTTAGTTGAGCTTCAGCTATTAATTCGGCATATACAAGTCCTCCTGTTATTTCCTCTAGTTTGTCGATTTGAAATTTCACAATCTCTTTCGGGGAAGCTTCATCCTCGACATCAAATGATAATGGCCATAGACTCTCCATAGTAAACCCTCCTATCTTATTACAAACACAATGGGTAAATGATCGCTCTGTTGTGGTTGCCCTGATTTCTTTACCAAGCTTATACTATTAACATTTGTAATTATCTTCAGACTATCATGCTCAAAATGCTCTAATAAAGTAGGTCTTATTATAACTTGGTCAAACATATGCCAGTAATAATTAATTTGGTTAGAACGATTATAATAATACGTCCCAGGTGGTTCTGTCTTGTCCCCAAACATATTCCACATAGGATTATAAAACATGGATAATGCTTCTCCTTTGACTCTTCGAGAACCAATTTCTGCAATTCTTCTAGAAGACATTGCATGTAGTCCACGTGCAGCAATCATCCCATTTTCAAAGGGGTTCATGTTAAAATCCCCGAGAATCACCGTATACGAATTGTTAGAAACTTGTTCTGCTTCTTGAATGTCCTTCTTCAAATCATGAGCATAAAATAGGTAGTCGGTATCATCTTCATGCTTTTTACTTGGCAGGTGGACGAAGGCCACAAGATGAAAACCTAATTTTTCGTGTGGAATTTTTTTAATCGTATAATAAGAGGATTCATTTAGATGCTCAATTAAACCCGGTGTGAATTTGGCTATAATGTCTATGCGTTCGCATCCAATTTTATTTATATGGTAGTACCTCAATCCTTTTAAGGTCAATTTATGTAATAATACGTTAATATCATCAGTATATTCAGCTAACCCTACAATACTGGAGCCTGTATCAACTATTAAATCTTCTAATATCGAGTTAATTTTTGCTTTCTGAGTATTCCAAAATAAATACTTCATATATCTCCCTGCCATATCATATTGATTATTTAACTCAACTTATCCGCCTCATCCCCATAATATGTATTTACTATCATTGTTCGATCTGTACGTATGAAAATCCTACACATGATGATAACGCCGAGTCTTCTACAGATAATTATTGGTGTATGTAGGTGAACAATCATGAATTTTGAGTGGATATATTTATTTTCTACTAAGATGTTATTTCCCCTGCCAAT
Source organism: Pelosinus baikalensis (assembly GCF_020819555.1). Classification (NCBI taxonomy): domain Bacteria; kingdom Bacillati; phylum Bacillota; class Negativicutes; order Selenomonadales; family Sporomusaceae; genus Pelosinus; species Pelosinus baikalensis. The sequence goes on along the minus strand of NZ_JAJHJB010000061.1, from coordinate 5,739 downwards.
CTTTGAGAAAAAAACCATATTTTGCAACAATATGTAAAAATATGATTAATAATAAAAACACAACCTATCCGTTAATGGATAGGCTGTGTCTTCATTGTACTTTTTCGACAAATATACAATCTATTACTCGCTAAACAATAGAATCGTGCCATGATAGTGGTATTTCCCAAAATCGACTAAATTTCAATTCGTGACAGTAAATACTCCCTACTTCCGATTGCCTGACTTTGATACAGCAAAAGATGTATCCTAAAAAAATATGCAAACACAATATAGTCATCTATTTTTACATTGAAACACTTTTTTTCAATATTTTCTATAGACCACTGAGTTGTGACAAATGGTTCATTTTCGCCACAGTTGTACTCACTATTAAAATAACCTATTCGAGTGTCACCTGAATATATAGAAAAATCAAGTTGACTGTTCCAATTTAGGGCCATAGTTGCTAGCTCCATAGATCTGACTAGAGCCTCCACTAATTCAAAGTAAAGTTCAATCTCCTGTATCTTTGGTACCTCATATTTATGTTCCATTTTATTTCGAATCTGATTTAACTTTGTAAGTGAGCGAGTTCCGAAAAGTCCAATGGCCTCAATGAGTCCGAGCTTTTTTTCAAACTTAAGATTTCGTTTTTGAAAACTATTGTATAGATTTATAGTATAAAAAAAGGTATCAATTTGACAATCCATAGCCCTTTTAAGATTAGAAATACAGCTGATAAGTCCATAATTACTGTTTTTATTTAGTGATTCTTCCGCAAAACGCAAGTAATCTCTTGCATAAAGATCAAAAACAGGCAATTCACAAATACCGCCACCTTCATGCTGTAATTCAAAAAAATATTTATCTAAAAATATTTTTAACTGAAAACGCTGATCGTCAATCATCATGATTTTCTCCTTAACATCTATCGTTGTAAATTGGGGTAACTTTCACCATTTCTTTGCAACAATATGTAAAAATATGAATATATAAATGACACAGTACTGCTCCACTAATGGATAGCTGTGTTACTCCTGTATCATACCTGTATCATATTTTCTCTTCGATTAACTTTTTCTATAAAATAAGACAGCCTGAAAGCATCTCTGTAAGAAGTTCATTGTTTAAGGTGTTGCTATTTTACCTTTTTCTTTCAATAAGAAATTATCTCCCTCAAGTGTCAAAACAACATACTCCTTAAAAGATTCTGGATATGCTCCAAGTCCCGTAGTTAAAATCATTTGATACGAACTATTAGGCTTTGTTTCTACTTTGTTAGCCTTAGAAAGCAAAGAGATATTTTTTATCAAATTTTCCTTGTCAATACCTTCCTTATTTGGTGTATCGATTAGAAGGAATTTAGGAAAGTTTACAGTTTTTTGCAAACTAATAATTAACATCGTCAAAAAGAACATAAGACGTTTAGGCACCAACGCACTGCGTTCCCTATAAATTCCTCTATTAATATGTGGCATATAATCGTCACCTATATAAGCAGTATAACAAAAATCATCTGCCTCCTTCATTAATTCAAAATATATCTCGCTGAAACTTTCGTTTTTAGTAAGCATATCCTTCTGTGCAGAACTTAAATGAGAATCAACTTTAATTTTTAATGCATTGACTTGATTCCGAAGTCTATTTAAAGCAACAACTATATTTTCTCGCTTTTGAGCAAGTTCTTGAGCCTGCCGCAATTCAATATTTTGAGCCTTCAATTCACCAATTCTGTTATCAAGCTGCCTGATAAATGCAGAATTATAATCTGAAGCGATATCTTTGGACAACTCTTGTATATATTGTCGGATGGTCGAGGCCTTTTTTCAGTTGCTATAATTGCTAATGAAATTGTTTTCATTCGATCATTTTTCTTATCTAGTAAACTACTAAGCGATTGAAATGCTTTTTTTTTGACTTTTAGAATTTCAAGATATTCATGAAAAAACCATATTTTGCAACAATTTGTAAAAATGAGTATATTAATAAAATTTAGAAGGAATTTCCTGAATAGGATATAAGTTATTACATTAAGCAATATATCAGTTCTATAAAAAAGTAATTATCGTTTAAGGATTTCTTTACTTGTCTGTATTGATAAAATCATTAACTATATCATCTCCGTGGAAGCAAGGTAATCATTAGACATATATTCCATAGCACAAAACATACAAATGAAAGACGGTGATACTATGCTAACTCAATCAGAAGCAGATTTACTAATTGCTTTAGAAAAAATCTTTTTACAAACACCTTCTATAAAATTCCCTATTCCTGGAAAGAACACACGTTATCCTATAGAAAGTACAGATTCGCATGAAAAATTCACCTTAGCTATTGTACGTGGTGGTAAGAATCGTTTAAAATGTTCATATACAGAATTAAACAAAGCAAATGTTATTCTTTTACGAGTAGATACTGAACAAGGTGTACATATTAATCCTGACGGAGTAGATGTACCAGCACCACATCTTCATATTTATCGTGAAGGCTATAATGACCGCTTTGCACATCCACTTCCTGACAGTTTCATAAACTCCAAAGATTTAGTTCAAACTTTTTACGACTTTCTTAATTACTCCAACGTAATTAACATAAATGATATACATATTTCAGTACAAGGTGGGTTGTTTGATGATACAGGAGAAGTTAGCAAAAGATTGGAAAAGTGAATATTTCGACTGGCTCAAACAAAAAACCATAGTTAAGTCTCTTGATGAGTGGACTGAAATAACAACCCCATTCCTTGATAGGCATAATGATGGCATTGTTATTTACGTTCGACGTTTTGGCGATAAAATCCAAATTAGCGACGATGGTTACACGCTTTCTGACCTTGAAGCTTCTGGTTGCCCTATTAATTCTCAAAATAGAAAACGTGTATTGCATTCTTTCCTTAATGGATTCGGAGTTAAACTACAAAACAACGAACTGATTATAGAAGCTAGTGATACTAATTTCCCTCAAAAAAAGCACTTTCTTATCCAGGCAATCTTATCTGTAAATGATATGTTTCTGCTATCAACAAATCAGGTAGCAAATATCTTCATTGAAGATTTAGTCGCTTTTTTTGACGATAACGACATACGCTATACTCAAGACCTCCAGCTTCAAGGCGTAAGTGGCTTTTCACATTGTGTAGATTTTGTTATACCAAAATCAAAGAAAAGTCCTGAACGTCTAGTTGCAGCAGTAAATTCACCCAATGTGAACAGTGCAAAAGTTGAGCTATTTAATTGGAGTGATATACAACCTGCTCGATCAAAAGATAGTATGCTATATGTCTTTTTGAACGATAATCGTAAAGTTGCTGAAAATATTTTAACTGCATTTTCAGCATATAATACAGTTCCGGTCCTTTGGTCCAAACGAGAGAACTACATTGATGCTTTAGCAGTTTAAAATCAAAGATGCTCTAACTACTTTTGTTTTCTATTTACAACAATATGTAAAAATATGATTACACAAAAAAGACGCAGCTCTGATCCAGTGTTGGATGGGCTGTGTCTTTCTTTTGAGTAATGATTGCTTGTACGTAAACAAGTCGATAACCGTCATCTGACTCATTCATATGTTAAATTCATATTAAGACTTGTTCAATTACATGGCACCACTGTCATGTCCAAAGTGGCAATCCTTGTATTTACTGACTTCTGCTAGCATCTGGTATCCTTGTACAAGATATGTTGTATATTTTTTAAAAAGCTCAAAATCATAAACCTCGTGAACGCTAAGTTCATTTTTTCTGTGACTTACTCCTATGACTTTTGGTATTTGCAGAAATCTATCGTCTATCCCTACCTATCAAGAACAAATACTCTCACCCCATGGGTACGCCCTAGCTCATATAGTTCTTCATCTGAAGCGTCTATATGAACGTCAAACACTTTACCTTTAACCGCCCCACCAGTATCTTCTGCAATACGCCGAAACACTCTGCCGTCAGGCATAACAATCTCAACCTCTGAACCTAGTGGAACTACGTCCGGGTCAACGGCTACAGTCCTGCCTGAGGTAGCTGTTGTACCAGATGCTGTTTTACCCATATCGTTATACCAAGTCACCTGTGCGCCGTCTATGTAGCGAGCCACTCGGTGTCCACCACGACTAGTCGGGTAGACATCACGCTGAAGTGCCAGCTCACGCCTTAGAATTGCTATATCTTTTTGCATGTCCTCAACCTTTTGCTGGTTCACTTGAGCCTCAAACGTTATTTGTGCTATTCGCGTTTCGTCAGCTTGCTTTTGATCAATGACTGTTTTGTAGTTGATGCCAACGCCAAGTAGTAAGGCTATTATAATCGTGCCGATAATCAATTTTAGTCTCATCCTATCACTCCTTCAAATGATATATTAAGGCTTAGCTTATATTATATCGGTAAAGTGGAAGCGGTATCAATGGATAAATTTTCTTATTCCCGTTAGAGGTCATCAAGGTAACTGTTTGTCCTTGCTATTTGCAACTACAATACTATATTTTACAATAATATGTAAAAATATGATTACACTAACATAAATTAGCAGGATTTTCTTATTTAAATAATTAAACTAATACTTAAATTAACAAAAACAAAATATGAAAAGGTCGGTGAAATCATTGTTATCATTACTATTAGCATTATCCCTTATATGGATTGCATTTAAATGGTTCAAACATTTATTCCCATCTTCTCCCCGACCTCTTAATTTTGTTGCACTTGATTTCGAAACTGCTAGCTCAGCAAAAGAAAGTATATGTCAAATTGGGATGGTCGTTGTTAAGCAAAGCCAAATAGTGTATTCTCAATCGTGGCTAGTCCATCCACATACAAAATATTTTTCGGCTGATATGACAAGCATTCATGGGATTTCCTATGCAATGGTCAAAAACTCTCCTACTTTTGATAAAGTATGGGCAGAAATAGAACCACATATTAAAGAATACGGTATCATTGCAGCGCACTATGCTTTTTTCGATATATCGGTATTACTCGCCACTCTCCAACATTACAAGATTACCCCTCCCTCGTTTACGATTCTTGATTCATGTATAGCTGCTCGACGAGCTTGGCCTCATTTACTAAACCATAAACTTCCTACTATAGCCGAATATTTAAAAGTAGAATTACAGCATCATGACGCACTTTCTGATGCCCAAATATGCGCTCAGATACTATTATCAACAAATAATAAATCACAGAATACCATCATTCCTATGTCAATAATGCAAACATGTGATAAGAAAGAATATAATAATGTGTTTTTTAATTAAAATAGCGGAGTGGAGAATAGAAGTAACGAATTTAGGTAGGTGAATATATATATCCACGTTTAAAAAAGTAATGAATGATAAATTTACCAACTGGCAAGAGAAGCTTCAAGATAATGAATGGTACTTTCACGATTGTCGCAAGGAAATAACCTGCAATCTAAAACCATCAACAGCTTATAATTTAATACCAGAGGTAATTGATCTAATCCTTGAACAGAATGAAGCTTTTATAATTACCGAATGCTTTCAGCTTTTGTTAGAAGTTTATTGGGTTGCTAATACAACAGAAATACACCCTTATTTGCTGAAGAACATGAAAAACATCTCTTACCATGTTGAATCAACTGGAGAATATGGAAAAAGCAAGGTGGCTGAACTTAAAAGCTGGCTTCGTTTAGAAATTTGAACTATAGCAAAATAATAAAAGCCACAGCACTAATCCTGAAATGGATAGGGTGTATCCCTGATTTTGTGTAAACTCCAATTGGTATAAAAAGAGCAAATATT
>NZ_JAJHJB010000060.1:0-14650 GCF_020819555.1 Pelosinus baikalensis | reverse complement strand
CGGCTCCTTGAAGTAGCTCCAATAATTTTTTCCGTTGTTCTCTACGTTCAGGGGTAATTTTTCTTCTTGCCATAATAAAAACCTCCAAGTTGATGTCTCTATTTTACACCAACTTGGAGGTTTACACAGATTTCGGGATAGTCTCAGTTCTTCATTCGATTTTATTACTACAGTTACTTTCTAGCCAGTACGCATTCGTTTCCATTTATTTTCTGGCAGGTTTTGCAATGAGTTTTATTAATCTGCTCTAATGCGTAAGCGATAGCATTATTGGTGTGAGGAAAGAAATGGTCTTGTCCAATCTGATCATAAAGACCAGTTTTTTTCATTTTTTTCTCCGGTTGTTCATTTAAACCCGAAATCAAGACGGTGATGCCTTTTTTCTGGATATTTTCTACGATCATGCGTAAATGATTTTCTCCCGTAATGTCCATAATTGGAACTCGGCTCATGCGTAATATAATAATTTTAGGGTCATAATGGATCGTACTCATGATGCTTTCCGAAAACATTTGGGCTGCGCCAAAGAATAAAGGACCTTCAATGCTAAAAATGCTAATTTGGGAACAATCATAGGTATGAAGTGCATTTTGGTCTGCGATATCGATTAAATGGTTTTCATGATCGGGTACAACTTGTGTTACGACCATGATTTCACTCATTCGTTTGACGAACAGCATCATGGTAAGTAATAAACCGATTTCCACAGCTACCGTTAAGTTTGCAAATACGGTAAGGAAGAAGGTAATAAGTAAGACTCCGGTACTTAAGGATTTGACTTTTGCAATACCAATAAAGGCTTGATGCTGACTCATATTATAAGAAACAACCATTAAAACAGGGGCCATGCTTGCTAGTGGAATAAGACCTGCATAGGGCGCAAGAGCGAGCATCGTAAGGAGTACGAAGACGGCAGAAATTACAACAGAATATCGTGTTGCCGCGCCAGATTTAATATTGGTTGCTGTACGGGCAATAGCACCTGTAGCTGGGATTCCACCAAATAAGGGAATTACTATATTGGCGATACCTTGTCCTACTAATTCGCGATTGCTGTTATGATGTGTACCTGTCAGACCATCGGCGACAACGGCAGATAGTAAAGACTCAATGGCACCTAATATGGCTATTGTCAGAGCTGGCTGAAGCAGCAGCTGCACTTTTTCTAGTGTAATGTCAGGAAATTGCATATGAGGTAAATCGCTGGGGATTCCACCGAAGGCAGAAGCTATAGTAATTACATCATTTGGAAAGAAAAAAGTTGCGATCATTGTCGATAGGATGAGTCCAACTAGAGAACCAGGTACTTTTGGTAAAAAACGAGGTGTAATGAGAATTACTACTAAGCAAATGACTGCAGTTAATGTGCTATAAGGATTAATCGTATGGAAGTGGGCTATGATCTCCTGCATATTAAATAAAAAGCTTTCATGACGTTCAAGGCCAGTTAAACCAAAGAAGTTAGAAATCTGGCCGGCAAAAATGTTGACAGCAATACCGGCTGTAAATCCGATGGTAACAGAGCGGGGAATGAACTTAATCAGAGATCCCATATCTAAAAGTCCCATGAAAACCAGTATAATTCCGGATAAGAATCCAGCAATCAGAAGGTTCTCAAATCCATAGGTGAGTACAATGGAGAGCAAGATGGGAATGAAAGCACCGGTTGGACCAGCAACTTGATATCTGCTTCCACCAAATAGAGCAACTAGGCAAGCTGCAATAATTGTGGTATAAATACCATTTTCAGGATTTGCGCCAGAAGCAATTGCGAAGGCCATGGCTAAGGGCAGAGAAATCACACCTACCGTCAGACCTGCTAATAAATCTTTCTTAAAAAATCTAGTAAAATAACGTTTTAGTGGTACTCTAATAGCGCGTGTCATGTAAATCCCCTTTCAGTCCGAAAAACAATATGTTCATTATTATACACCTCTATGCAAAAAATGTGAAACATTATTATATTGAAATATAGATAGATACATAGTATCATATATTCAATTAATACTATATAGTTATCTTTGAATATGAATCACAAAGTTATTATTATGAAATGTGGACAAATGAGGTTCTGGTGTAGAAGGAGTAGACAGTATGAATAGAGAAATCCAAGAGTTTAAGGCTGATTTTTTTAAAGCTTTATCTCATCCATTGCGAATTAATATTTTAGAGATCCTATGTGATGGCGATAAGAACGTCAATGAGCTGCAGTCCCTATGTGGTGTTGGAGGAGCCGTTATTTCCCAGCAATTAGCGATTCTTCGCAATAAAAACATTGTTAAAACCCGTAAAGATGGAACAAGAGTATCGTATTCACTGCAAGATCCCATGATTCGAGAGCTGCTGGTGATAGCACGTCAAATTTTTAATAATCATCTGGTTAATACCATTAGTAAGTTTGATCGTCTTCAGATGGAATCAAAGCCTTAACGTTTAAAATTAATACGTAATAAGGGGTAAGTTTGGTGTATAATTAGGAAGGAAGATAGGCAAGAAAGAATCCTGCAAAGTACTTAACTTTGCAGGATTGAATATTTCATAGTAAGAAGGGTGCTATCCTTCATTTCATATAAGATATCACGTTGACTAAAAGGGGTTATTCATGGCTAATTCATTTCAGATTTTTAAGGACCAACAATTTCAAAGTATTGCAATTTCTCACTTCAATACAATTCTTGGTACTTCCTTACTTGTTCCTGTATTACCAGTTTTTTTGCACAATAGCGGATTAAGTGAGACGCAAATTGGGCTTATTATGGGCGCTACGGCAATGAGTTCCCTTATTATAAGGCCGTGGATTGGTTTTCAAGTGGATACTAAAGGCAGCCGTCCAGTGATTCTGCTTGGACAAATCGTACTTATTTTATCAACTGTTGGTTATTGGTGGGCGACAAGTTTTTTGGGTTTTTTTGTTTTACGATTCCTTTACGGTATTGGGCAGGCTTTTTATGGTACAGGAGCAGTTACCTTTGCCAGCAGTATCGGATCAGGAGAAAGTAACTCCAACTCGATTGCCATGTATACGTTAACTACCATGTGTGGTCTTGGTCTTAGCATGAGCATGGCTCAGGTAGCTTTTGATAATTTTGGATTCAATACACTTGTTGGCATTAGTGTTATTCTAATCGGGATTGCTTTTAATGTGATGAAGTGGCATTCCCAGCCAATTCAGTTAGCTGCGAGAAATGTTGTTCGAGCACCATTTATGGATGTACTGAAATCCAATGTTGTTTGTGCGTCGACTCTTTCTCAGTTTGCAGCAAGTTTTGCTTTTAGTGCAGCTCTAACCTTTATCCCACTTGCTGCCATTGATAAGGGGGTTGATTTTTACTCTCTTTTCTTTATTGCTTTTGCCATCTCAGTGGTTTTTTCCCGTCTTTTCGTACAAAAGATAAGCCATATCTTAGGGCTCTTAAATGCAACACTATATGCGAGTATCACAATGTTGCTCGGTATCTTGCTGTTATTGATTACCATTTCGCCTATTATGCTGGTTCTTTCAGGACTTCTGTTTGGGCTAGGATTTGGTGTTGTTTATCCCACCTTGGTTTTACTTTTAGTAGAGCGAATCCAGCAAACGAATCGAGGTACCGCTCTAGGTATTATGATTGCAGCTGGTGATATTGGAACTGCTCTTTCTGCCGCCATATTGGGCGGTGTAGCTGAACATCTGGGATATTTCGTTTTATTTTCAACGACGGCGTTACTATTGGCAATATGTACCTACTATTTTTATTCAATATTGGTTAGAAGTGATGACAAGATTAGTGATAATTGATGATAATGTATTATGGAATGAATCCTTAATTTAAAATACATAAAGCTTTCATACAACGGGAAAATTAGAATAAGTGCGAGGAGGTGTAATGTATATGAATTTTTTGAAAATGTTCAGCAAAAGCTCTCTCTTGTTATTGTTGGCCGGTGGTATTGTTCTAGCTTTGCTGTCGGATCGCCGCAATCTACGGTCTGGTGCAGTGAAGGTGACTAAAGGGGCTTTAATTGCCAAAGACGAAGTGAAAAACGCAGCAGCAAAAGTGAGTGCCAGAGCTTCTGATTTTGTAGAAGAAGCGCGTCAAGTTCGAGGTGTTTCACCTTGTCGTGGTGCAGTGGCTAGAGAAAAAGGGCACCGGATAGCCGTTGCTACGACTGCCAAGATATTGACATTGAAAGAAGCGGCACAAGCTGAATTTAAAAGTATTGTTGATGAGGCGAAAAGACGTCGTGCTATTCGCTAAAGGTAGATCTTATATGTTCTTGAGAGCCGTGAAATAATGATGTAACTGTAGAAGCACAGAATATGCTGAGAGATTTTTATTTCTCAGTATTCTGTGCTTCTGCGCTAAAGATCTTTTAAGCTTCGTAATCTTCGAGTCTTCGTGGTTCAAGGGTTTTATTTTTATTAGGATGCGTTAGCATTTTTCTTACAATAGTAACTTCTACACGGTTTAGACCATGCAGGAATTTTTCATTATAATAGGGAATAGTAAACTTAGGTACGAATTTAGATGAAAAGGATCATGATAGGAATGATAATCGTAAGTGCTTGTTTAGCAGGTGTCGAATGTAGATATAATGGTTCGTCATACTCTGTTCCACAAATTGTAGAAATGGTAATACAAGGTAAGGCTATACCAATCTGTCCTGAAATACTTGCTGGGTTGCCAACTCCTCGTCCTCCAGTAGAGCAATTTGAAGGAAAGATCATCTCTTTAAATGGTGATGATCAGACAGCTCCATATAGGGCAGGTGCCAAAATGGGCTTAGAAATCGCAGTAGTGAGTGGGTGCCAAAAAGCGATACTGAAATCGAAGTCGCCTACTTGCGGCGCAGGGTGGATATATGATGGTACATTTTCGGGAAATTTGATTTCTGGTGATGGTATCTTTGCCAAAATGCTCAAAGATAAAGGCATAGAAGTCTGTACAGAAGAAATATACTGCAAAGGTTAAGATTCAATCGAAAATGCCAAATTTGATGGGAGTAGTCCTTTTCAACTGTGCTTTCTTATAAAAACTCCTGCAAAGCGTGCAGGAGTTTTGCATTGTATTGTGAAAATAGTATAAATTGGAAGAATATAAAAGTGGTCATTTAAATTGATATGCATAGAAAAGAAGCAGCAATGTGGTAAGAAATTCGTTAGAAAAATCTTTTTTGAGGTGAGCATATGACTACATTAAAATGGGGAATTTTAGGTCCTGGGGCAATCGCCTTGGATTTTGCAAAAGCAATCAGGGAAGTGAATGGCAGTATCTATGCAGTAGGCGCAAGAAATCTTGAAAAAGCAAAGGCCTTTGCAAGTATTTATCATATTGAAAAGGTCTATGGCAATTATGAAGAAATGCTGAATGATCCTGGAATTGATGTAGTTTATATCGCAACGCCGCATAGTAATCATTATGAATTTATAATGAAGAGCCTCCATAACAATAAGCATGTATTTTGTGAAAAGGCTATTACTTTGAATAGCAGGCAATTAAGAGAAATTGTTGCTACAGCAGAGCAAAAGAGTTTAGTCGTTGCAGAAGCTATGACTGTGTATCACATGCCATTATTAAAAAAGCTGCGTCATATTGTTACCTCAGGGCAAATTGGCACACTTAAAATGATTCAGGTATCTTTTGGAAGTTGCAAAGAATACGATGTTACCAATCGATTCTTTAGTAAAGAATTGGCAGGGGGCGCACTTCTTGATATTGGCACGTATGCTTTGTCTTTCGCCAGATACTTCCTTTCCAGCCAACCCTACGAGGTACTGACTACTGCGAAAAAGTTCGAAACGGGTGTAGATGAGCAGTCAGGTATCCTGCTTAAAAACTCCAAGGATGAAATGGCAGTGATTTCTCTAACGATGAGAGCAAAAATGCCAAAACGAGGTGTTATAGCAGGAGAATTAGGATTTATTACAATCGATAATTTTCCAAGAGCATCGGAGGCTACGATACACTATCTAGACGGAAAAGTGGAAGTGATAGAAGCTGGTGAGACCCAGAAAGCATTGGTATATGAAGTGGAAGACATGAATCAATGCATCTTGAACAAAGCTAAAATGGATACCGTAGAATTATCCATGGATGTCATGGAAATCATGGATGAAGTTCGATCTCGATGGGGAATACGATATCCCTTTGAATAAAGCATTATTACTATCTCGTCAATTACGAAGCAATTCTTAACAAGAGGGGATTGCTTCACTCTGTTCGCAATTGACAAAAGAACGTGTCAGAGTTTTTTATGAACCACAAAGGCACAATGCCGCTGAGGCGGCACACAAAGGAGTGCACAAAAAATATAAATAAAACCCTTTGTGTCCTTTGCGTCTTTGTGGTTCGACTCGTTTTATCTGTTTTAAGGACGCGTAGTAATGTTCTTATTAAGGAACTAATGCCTCTAGTTTTGAAAGTAATTTAACTAGCACAGCCAGATCGGTTTCTCCCAAATAGTCTTTAACAGAGGCTTGGGCTTTATCCCAGAGCTGCGATGCACTGTTTGTGGTGGTTGTTCCTTTTGGGGTCATCACTACTTGTCTGGTTCTGGGGTCTTGGCCAGGAGTGATTGTTATTAAGCCATGATCTACTAATGGTTTCATGTTCCGATTCAATGTTGTTCGATCAATGCGCATGACGTTAGCCAATTCGCTGATTGTGATCGGCTCGACTTGTTTAAGATGCTTTAATAAGGATAATTGACTAATGGTAACTCCGCTAGGTTGTAGAATCTTATCATAAAAATGGGTAACAGCTCTAGAGGCTCGCCTAATATTCAAGCAGTTGCAAGGGCTGGGATTTTTAGGATGATGATGTTCATTATTATTTTTCATTAGATGGTCACCTTTCTTATGGAATATGCAGCGTTTATTCGTGTGTATATGCACATATGGTGATTTTATTGTAAAGGGAATGAGGTAGCCTGTCAACAAGCAAAAAGGTGATAAGGAAGATATATAATTTTACTCTTGACATACAAAATGAAATAGTATATATTGTAAAAAAGCTGATCAAAGAAAATTGAAGGCAAAAAGTTCTAACAGAACTTTTTGCCTATTTTATTTATACGTTCTAGAGGATAAAGTTCACCAATCTGTCACTAGCAATCACAGCTTAGCAATCCTTTAGATTGCTTCACTCTGTTCTCAATGATAAAAAAATAAGCTCATAGGTAGGTTCCACGTTATGCCTCCTTTGCATCTTTATAGTTCGATTTGCTATATATGTTAAAGAATAGGTTATTATTTCTCTTGTTTAGTAAAAAAAATCGGAAAACTATACCTTTCGGTAGAGGTAATCATTCTCAAAATGATTTATGCTAATATTAGGAAGAAATGGGAGAAGAACAAATCAAAAGGAAATTAGGTGATTGGATGAATATTCATGAATTACATCAAATTAAAAATGTAGCACTCCTTGTTGGAGTTATATATCTTTTAAAGTTATTAGGGATTGTAGAAGCATAAGAAAGGTACTAAAAAAGTGCTACACCAAGAGCTGCTCTATTTGAGAGCTCTTGGTGTAGCACTTTATAATACTATCGTAGTATATTTTTTAATCATCATGCGTATACACTATTAGAGTTGGAATTTAAACTTCGCCTGCAGTGGAGTTTACTTTAACATAAAGGAGTTACTGATGGAAATACGCAGAGGAATGTTATTTGGGGCTTTCTTTTTTTTACGGTATTGTTAGCTGGAAAAAATAATCAGCGAGTCATCGGATAAAATGATTTCAATTATTACCATTCCCCCTTATAATAGAAATAAAAAATACATATACAAGTCATTTTAAAAGGAGGAATATAATATGAGTACTGCAATAAAGATTTTTATTGTAATGATATGTATTCTTTCTGGAATTTCTCCAATAGCCTTAGCGAAGCAGACCGAATGGAAAGAGAACGCTTACGACTTCACAAAAGTGAAAACTATTCTAATTATGGATACTGAATTTATTTATGATGGATTTGATATTAGTGGCAAGAATCAGTTTCATAACTATCCGGATGTGCAAATAAAGATCGAGGATATGTTGGCGAGTAGATGGGAAAAGGTAACTGGATTTCACTATGTCACTTTGCCTTATATTATAGAAAGAATAAAGGCTGATCCTAATACTCCAGTAGATGCTGTAATAGGGCCTGATATGTCGGGAGATCTAATTAAAGCAATACCAAAGTATGCCGATCTTGTACTATTTACAGAAGTTCATGATTTTGGCTGGTTCTATGAACATTATGATGCGTATTATTCAACGGAGACTGTTATTGACAGAGTTCGATATGGAGGAGTAACAGCAGATGGAAAGGCGTATTCTGGCTGGATGGAAGTTCCAAGATCCGTTGTTGTTCACTATGATGCTGGTTATCGAATTTACGATAGCGCCGACCTGCGATTTCGAATTGTTGATGCTCGCACTTGGAAAGATGTATGGAAGTATTCAGATAGAAGAGACCGTATATCCAGCGCTTTTGGAAAAGAATACGATCGTTCTGGCCCGGAATCAGTAATGAAGCGTATTTTAAATGTAGCTTTTGATAAAATGCCTTTTAAAAAATAAAACATTTTGAACCGCGAAGATGTGAAGAATATGAAGAAGTTGAAATAGCCATACGACCTTTCTAATAAGTATAGAAAGTTTTATAGGCGGAAAAAGATGAGATTTTGTGAAACACAAAGGCACAATGCCGCTAGTGCAGCACACAAAGGAGTGCACAAAAAAATATAAATAAAACCCTTTTTGTCCTTTGCGTTTTTGTGGTTCGATTCGTTTTATATGTTTTTAAAAATATGTTAATATTTTTCTTACAGAGTTATGAGATTATATGGAGGTTTACTATGCTGAAAGAATTTACGATTCACACTCCGCGTAAGGGATTTATCGATATTACTAGTCAGGTGGCAGATCTATTGAGACAAAATCAGGGCGAGAAGAATTTGTGCCAAGTTTTTGTCTCTCACACGACGGCAGGAGTAACGATTAATGAGAATGCTGATCCTGATGTGATAAAGGATATGCTGCTCGCACTCAATCATATGGTACCGGAACTGGATTATCAGCATAGTGAAGGGAATTCTCGTGCTCATGTGAAAGCGTCTATGATTGGGTCATCCGTTACCATTCCCATACTGAATGGAAGTCTGCATCTGGGAACTTGGCAGGGGATTTATTTTTGCGAATTTGATGGTCCGCGAAAACGAAAGGTTTGTGTAACGATCTTGTAGCATAATATTATTCTATAAGCAGCTTAATTCTTACTTAGGAATATGTATTGAAAATAAAAAACGCCTGCAGGAATTCTCGTATGTAGAATCCTTGCAGGCGTTTTTTATAAGATAAGAATTTATAAGTTTAAGGGAACGTTGAACGCAGAGGACACAGAGTTCGCAGAGAACACAGAGGTTTTTAACCTTATCTATTTTTTCTCAGTGTTCTCTGCACCTCTGCGGTTCGGTTTACTTTCTATGTTTTAAAGGGCGCGTAGCATTTTCTTATTGCTTTTATTAGGCGCATTCGGAGGCTGTAATAACCTTTGAATCCAGTAGATACGTTAATAAGAAGGTGCCGACACAAGCAATCCATTCCAGATAAATCACGTGAGGGAGGATGCGGACAGAAGGAACGGTCTGCCAGAGGATTAAAACCACTAAGCTTACCATAATGGTATAAAATGCAGCGTTTCTGCGGCAAAGAGAGGGGGCGAATAAGGTAAAGAGAACAATTACACTAAAGGAAGCCGTTAAGCTAAGACCAATCATAAGGGTAGTGATAATACCGCTAATGGTCATAGCGAGAATCAGGGTTAATAACCCTAAAATGAGTACGGATGCCTTTGTGACAACCAGAAACGTTTTATCGCTCAGATCAGGATTAATAAACTTTTTGTAAATGTCTTGGGAAAACAAGGTTGCTGAGCTGAGTAGCAGACTACAAGCTGTGGATACGTCAGCTGCCCATAAAGCTGCTAACGTAATCCCTGCCAATACAGGGTTCAATGACATGATGGTCATTGGAAGGGCCATAGCAGGACTTACATCGGGAAACATGGTTTTTGCGATGATGCCCAGTAGTGCACTGACAAAACCAATGGGCAGCATCATCAAGCCGCCAATCACAAAACCACGGCGAGCTGTTTGAACGTCTTTGGCTCCCAAAGAGATCTGAATGATGCTCTGTAAAGATAAGTTGACAGTTACTAATACGAGTATCCAGGTGATAATACCGGTGATACCTACACCGTCAAAGAAGCTGAGATAAGGTACATTTGCAGGCAGCTGAGCTTCAATGTTTTTAAGACCACCTGCATGTGTTACGCTGACAATTGTAGCTAAGATAATACCAATGTATTTTAATGATACGTTTAAAAGATTGGAAAGACTAGCTGACCACATGCCTCCAGTCATCGTAACACTAATAAATACGACGGCGCTTGTAAGCATGCCGGTAGTTAGTGTAAAGATTTCAGGCATTAAAGCACAAAGGATACTGCCGCCTGCCAGGTATTGAAGCGACATAACGACTAGTTGAATGAGTATTTGACAGGCGATACCTGCGATCATACCTTTTTTATCATAGTATCTGCCTAAAAGTTCGGGTATCGTGGTGATATTAAGCTGGCGATATTTTTTGGCAACCAACATTCCCATGGTGATGGCTCCAAGACCCCAAGCCGTTGTATACCAGCCTGCAGAGAGGCCGACTTTATAAGCTTGTTCTGCCACACCAATGGTTGACGCTCCGCCAACGGCAAGACCTACAATGGATACGGTAATCAGTGGGGTTGTAAGCTGTCTGCCTGCCAGGATATAATTGGTGGCACTGCCAGCAGACCGCCGTCGAGCAAAATAACTAATAATAAAGAGCAGCAGAATGTATATGCATACAATTAGAAATGGAATATTCATGTGTGTAAACCTCCTTAAGGTATAGAGTATTTTTCATCTATTTTCTTTTATGCCAGCTATAAAAGAAAAAACGCCCCTCTAAAAAAGAGGGACGATAGTGACCGTGGTACCACCCAAATTTGATCTTAGACAAAATAAAAAGCGATACCGTATAAGGGACGAATCACCGCGGTACCACCCTAGTTCGATCATAAGATCAGCTCTATATCTGTAACGTAGACAATACGGCAAGACCTACTGTGTTTTTCAGCCTGCAGTTCGGGAAGGAACTTCATTGTGTATTTTCAACTAGTTTACACCAGCCACTAGCTCTCTGCATGAAAAGGGCACAATTACTTTTTTCCGTCATCACCAATATCGTATATAGTATTGTTACGATTATAATGTTTTCACATACGATTGTCAATACCCAATGTACTGCTGTTTTCAGATTTCAATGTTTTTTTAGTATTAACCTTCAAACTGTATCTTTTCATTAGAGAAATCTTGGAGAAACTTCTGCAAAATATATCTTAACTTTGCAGGAGTTTTGTTATTTAATGGCAAACATATCATAAAAGGTAATATTTGGTAAATTTAACAATGGCTATTAATTTGGAGGAGATCATATGAAAAATGCAATGAAAGTTATGGAATGTGACTGGGATTGGGGACAAGCTTTCGAGAAAGAAAAAAAGAATATACGGATGATCCTTGGCTCTCATGCAGTCGCTATTGAGCATGTAGGGAGCACAGCGATTCCTCAGCAAGAAGCAAAATCGGTAATCGCTATCTTGATTGGTGTTGTACCTTTTAGGGGATTTGGCTTTTATCAATCGATGTTTAGTTTAAAGGACTATAGCTATATGCAAATCGATATGAATGATCGATATTTGTTTAAAAAATATGAGAATGGCATTTGGACACATAACTTGCATATTCTTCCTTACGATGATGATTTTTATTTGCGCAATGAATTTTTGCTGCGTGATTATTTGCGTGATCATCCTGAGCTCGCTTTTGAATATGGTAAAGTTGAAAAGTGTTTTAATAAAAGGAATGGTGGCAATATTGCAAAATTTACCTGTTCAAAAATTGGGTTTATACAAAAGATAATTGATGCTGCCAGAAGAGAAAAGGGGTTAGCCTTACAACATGTTTGAATATTTATATAAAAAATTAGAAAGCAGATTTGCATTATTTCAGTATATAAATAGATACTATAGCACATATAAGTGTGTACTTGCGATTTAATGTGATAGTATATATAATATTGGATATATATTGTAAATAACATACAGAAATGGGGTATGCATGTATGAGTAAAGTTTCCGACGAAATCATAATAAGAGGAAAGAAAATAAAAAATCGAATTGTTATGCCGCCGATGATGTGTTTTTCTTTTACAGGCGACGATGGAGGTATGTATGGTGAGCAGTATGTTGATCACTATACCAAAAGAGCAAAAGGCGGTACAGGCTTGATCATTGTGCAAGCAACTCCTGTTGCAGGTGCGGCAGAGCAGCTTGGAGTTTGGAGTGACGAACAGATGAAGCCCCTGGAAAAGATCGCCCAAAACTGCCATAGCTATGGTTCTACTGTAATGATGCAGCTTTCTTGTGGAGATGTGGACGTCAATGAATTATCACCAGAACAGATTCATAAGATGCAAAGTGACTGTATTGCAGCTGCTGCAAAGGCAATACAAGCAGGATTTGATGGTGTTGAATATCACTTTGCCCATGGGTATACGTTATGTAGATTTTTAGACCCAACCTTCAACAAAAGAAAAGATAACTATGGCGGTGCTTTAGAAAATCGAATGCGCTTTCTAATGGAGATAATAGATCAGATTCGTGATACTGTTGGCGAAGATTCCATCGTTAGCGTTCGTATGGGAGGTAATATCCCTGACGTAGCAGGAGCAATTGACGTTGCCAAGGCTTTCGAGGAATTAGGGATTGATCTCCTTCATGTTTCTTTTGGTATGAAAGAGCCTGCGGGTGATGTTCCTGCTGACTTTAAATGCAGTACGATTGTATTCAACGGCAGCGAGATTAAAAAGCATGTTACGATTCCCGTTATTGCCGTATCAGAAATCTTTACTGGTGAGCAGGCAAATTTCCTAATTGAAAATGACTATGTGGATTTTGCAGCAATAGGCAGAGGGATCTATGCTGATGAAAACTGGGCAAACAAGGTTCTTGCAAAGGAGCCTATCCAGCAGTGTCGCAACTGTGGCGGATCAATAAGAAAATGCTTGTGGTTTACTGACCACACCAAATGCCCTGCAAAGAAGATTAGCTGATTGATGTAGATATTTAAAGACGGAGGTATAAGTATGTAAAAATCGTTGTTCTTAATGGCAGTCCTCGTAAGCAAACAAAGGGAAATAGTGGCGGAAGCCAGGCGAATGGGTGCCTGGCTTGCCGAATAAAAAGTTAAGCAAAATTTAATAAAAGAGCAAAATTGGATGGCACCAGGTATCCTATGATACCTGGTGCCATTTTACGACTAATTATTTCACCAGTTTGGAAATTGCTGTAAGTGATATATTAAAAAATGTTGCCTGGTATTAATACCAGGTGCTATAATGAAAGACAGAACTAGCAATTTTAAGAGTAACCTAAGAGTTTTAAACAAGGGGAGGGCTATGAAATGAATGATAAATGCGTTGGTATTATTGGACTAGGGTCTTATGTGCCTCAAAGGATCATGACGAATAAAGACCTGGAACAAATAATGGATACTTCTGACCGATGGATTGTCGAGCGTACAGGGATTCATGAACGGCGTGTTGCGGCAGAGAATGAATCTACGTCAGATTTAGCTACTAAAGCAGCCCAAAAGGCATTAGAGGATGCTAAAATTTCTGCAGCAGAAATAGACTTAATTATCGTAGCAACGGCGTCACCGGATATGGCGTTTCCGGCAACTGCATGTGTAGTGCAGGAGAATATCAAAGCGATAAACGCTGCTGCCTTTGATATTTCTGCAGTTTGTTCCGGTTTTCTATA
The DNA here is from genome assembly GCF_020819555.1 of Pelosinus baikalensis. NCBI lineage: Bacteria > Bacillati > Bacillota > Negativicutes > Selenomonadales > Sporomusaceae > Pelosinus > Pelosinus baikalensis. The sequence continues at coordinate 760 of NZ_JAJHJB010000060.1, read as the reverse complement.
TGCCCTGATAACCGGCAGTCAATTTATTAAAGCAGGTATGTATCGTAAAGTCTTAGTAATTGGTGCAGAAACCTTATCTCGATTTACGGATTGGAGCGATCGCAATACGGGGATGCTGTTTGGTGATGGAGCAGGAGCTGCTGTACTAGGTGAGACACCAGAAGGCTATGGTATCCTAGGAGTGGATTTAGGGGCAGATGGCAGTGGTGCAGAACTTCTGAAAATACCGGCTGGTGGTTCACGTCATCCTGCAACAGTAGAAACGATATTGCAGAAACAGCATTTTATTCATATGAACGGAAACGAGGTTTTTAAATTTGCTGTCAAGGTAATGGGGGAAACCACTCTCAAGGCCTTGAAGAATGCAAATCTTACTGAGAATGACATCACATATCTTGTGCCTCACCAAGCAAATATTCGCATCATTCGATCAGCAGCGAAAAGGCTTGGTCTGCCAATGGGAAAAGTGGTGGTAAATATTAATAAGTATGGAAACACTTCTGCAGCTTCAATACCAATCGCTCTTGATGAGGCTGTAAAATCAGGGGTAATTAAATCGGGTGATATTGTTGCGTTAGCAGGATTTGGCGGAGGATTAACCTGGGCGTCCAGCGTTATGAAATGGTGCAAATAAAAATATGCTGACGAAATAAAGTACAATTTGCAGTTATTTTCTTATAGAATCAGAGTTTATAAGTTTTTTTGTAAGCATAGAAAGTATAAGTTTTTAGGTGCGGAAAAGGTGAGATATTATGAACCA
>NZ_JAJHJB010000005.1:0-186609 GCF_020819555.1 Pelosinus baikalensis | reverse complement strand
CAACCCCCGTATCGGACTTTCACCGACTAGTAAGCGCCCATGCTGGGCGCACCTATATAAAGGAGTGACCTTTAATAAGGTCACTCCTTTAATATATCGGTAAAACTCCCGTTATTATTAGTATCCTACAGCTTTTGTTTCGACATTTCTGACTTCTTCTTTATGCAGCATTTTACCAAGGTGTTGTGCCAGTTCAACAACACGACAGGAGTATCCCCATTCATTATCATACCATGCAAGAATTTTTGCTTTTCGCTTTTCAATAACCATTGTCGATAGCGCATCTACAATGGCCGAGTGCTTGTTGCCCAAAAAGTCAACGGAAACGAGGGGTTGATCACAGTATTCCATAATACCCATCATAGAACTTTCAGCAGCAGTACGCAAAGCGTCATTGATCTTCTCAATGGTAACGTCCTGCTCCAGCTCGACAACTAAATCCACCAAGGATACATTTGGTACTGGAACACGTAGGGAAACTCCGTTTAACTTTCCCTTTAGCTCAGGTATTACAAGGCCAATTGCTTTTGCAGCTCCTGTCGATGTTGGAACTATCGATTGCATACAACTTCTTGATCGGCGCGGATCTTTATGACTATTGTCTAAGCTTCGTTGATCAGTGGTAAATGCATGAACGGTTGACATTAGACCATTGGTAATTCCAAAATTATCATTAATTATTTTGATAATAGGAGCTAAACAGTTTGTCGTACAAGATGCGTTAGATATCACATGATGGACTTTAGGCTGATAAATATTTTCGTTAACTCCCAGAACAATTGTAGGAGTGGAGTCATTAGCCGGCGCGGATATGATAACTTTTTTAGCACCATTTCTCAAGTGAACTTCACAATCCTTACTAGAATTAAATTTCCCTGTAGATTCAATAACAATATCGACTCCAAGTTTTCCCCAAGGAAGATTAGCAGGATTGCGGTCGGAAATTATTTTTATAGGATGTCCATCAATTATGATTTTATCTTCAGTTGCTTTAATATCTTTATTAAGTCTGCCATGTACTGAATCATATTCTAAAAGGCGCGCTGATGCGATGCTATCTGACGTGCTATTAACGGCGACAACTTCTATATTCTCATTTTCTAACGCCGCTCTTAAACACATTCTCCCAATGCGTCCAAAACCATTAATTCCTACTTTTATTGTCATGTTCTTCCTCCCTAAAGTATACGATTAAGCTGCAAGAGTTCTTCCATTATTATTACCCTTTGGGACCCGCCTGGGCAATTCCCTCAGGGATATCTTCCAAAAATCTAGTAAAATTTTCATTGAATAAAGCTGCCAACTCTCTAGCCTGGCGATCATAGGATACCCCATCGCTCCAGGTGTTGCGAGGCTTAAGTATATTTTGGGGCACTCCAGGGCATGTATCGGGTACATAAATGTTAAAAATCGGATCTAGATCATAGAAAACATGATCCATGTGCCCTTCAATAGCTGCTGTCACCATGGCTCTAGTATAAGCTAAATTCATTCTTTTTCCTATGCCATATGGTCCTCCTGACCACCCAGTATTAATCAAGAAAACATTGGTATTCTGTTGTTCTAACTTTTCTCCCAGCATTTTTGCATAAACCAAAGGAGATAACGGGAGAAAAGGAGCACCGAAACAAGCAGAAAAAGTGGCTTCTGGTTTGGTAACGCCTCTCTCTGTTCCCGCAAGCTTACTTGTATACCCTGATAAGAAATGGTACATAGCCTGTTCCTTATTTAACTTAGCAATCGGCGGTAATACTCCAAAGGCATCTGCCGTTAGAAATATCACGGTGCTAGGATGCCCTCCCACACCTGGAACCACAACATTATCAATATAATGAACAGGGTAGGCGGCACGAGTATTTTCAGTGAAATCTACACTATCATAATTCGCCGCACGACTCTCTTCATCCACAACTACATTCTCCAACACTGTGCCAAAACGAATGGCGTCCCAAATCTGTGGTTCATTTTCCTGGCTTAGTTTAATACACTTAGCATAACATCCGCCCTCAATATTAAAAATCCCCTGGTTACTCCAGCCATGTTCATCATCCCCGATCAGACGACGATTATGATCAGCCGACAACGTAGTCTTACCAGTTCCGCTCAGACCAAAAAACAGTGCGGTATCTCCTGTTTCTCCCATATTAGCGGAGCAATGCATAGAAAGAATACCTTGTTTCGGCAGCAAAAAATTCATGACCGTAAAAATAGCTTTTTTCATTTCACCAGCATAATGAGTTCCCCCAATTAATATTATCCTCTGCTCAAGGTTCAGGACAATAAAAGCTTCGGAATTTGTACCGTCGATTTCCGGTGTCGCTTTAAAGTTAGGCAGGCAAATCACCGTGAAATCTGGTTTTCCCGTTTCCTGCAATGGCTCAGGACGAATAAATAGTTGATGAACGAAAAGGTTTTGCCAAGCAAATTCATTAATAAACTGTACTTTTACCTGATGCTCTTCATCAGCTCCTGCATATCCACTAAATGTAAATATCTCCCGATTTTGTAAGTATCCCATCATGCGATTGTATAGCTGGATAAACTGTTTACCGCTAAAAGATTTATTGTTGCCCCAGGCAATATCATTATGCACGGCAGGCGAATCCACAATAAATTTATCATTAGGCGAACGTCCAGTATATTTGCCAGTAGTAACCCGCAACGCTCCTGTAGAAGTAAGCTGTCCCTCATTACGGCTAATGGCTTCTTCTACCAATTGCGTCGGCTGCAGATTATAATATACTTTACTGGCTACCTCTGTAATACCGAGGTAGTTATTTTCTCCTATTCTCTCCATAAGTACCTCCCTATATATTATCTTGAATACATTGTACATTATACCATATCGCGGGACAAAAAACATCCCGCCATCATATTTATTTTATTTTTTTAAATATCCTATTGCCTTCCTGCCTTAAAAACAAAAATACCGTAAGGATTAACTCCTTACGGTATACATTCGTAGATGATGGGGTTAGGCGGACTCGAACCGCAGACCTCTTCGATGTCAATTACTTATGTTTGCAAATCATTTTTTACTAGTTTTATATCCTTTTCCCTTTGTAGTCATTGGCGAAGACTAAGGAGCAATTTAAGAATAGCTTAACCGTCAAATCCTATTTACTATTACCTGCGCATATTCTCTTTCTCCGCTTTTTTAACTACATTCATGGCATAAACCCTAGCTTTATTACCTACCTCCGAGGCTTTAGGTGAATATAGAGCAATCACTGACTCTATTAACTGACTAGAATACCCTTGCTCTAACATCGTTTGCGCTATTTCGCAATCAACTTTGGCGTTCACTTCACTTCCCACATTTCTTGCAACAAAAAGGTTTAGACGATATTGATATTCTTGCATTGTTAGACTCTCTTTATCTTGCTGCGATGCCACTGCTACATTACCTTGCTCCTTAACAGAGCTTTGCCAAGGAGAGAAGTCTAATCCTTTTACATCCGCTGCATTAACATCATAGAGCTTAGATTCATCACTAAACTTTGCCTCAGAAAAATCAGCATTAATTAAACTTACGTTTCTAAATTCATTAAGACTGCTTAAAGTAACCGCTCTAAAGTCAACGCCGTCTAAATTACAGTCAGCAAAACGCCCATACTCAATTTCAGATTGTTTAAAATCCATATTCTCTAAAGTGCTCTTTTCAAAAGTAACATTCGTAATTTTTGCTTTAGCTAATACAGATTCTTGCATTTCGCAATCCTTAAATGCCACTGAGTACAAATCCGCATTTTCCAAAGAGGCATTCATAAATTTACAATCTTTCATTTGGCTCTCAATAATAGAAGCCTCATTAAAATTGGCGTGCCTAAAATTAACATTTTCTCCGTAAAACCAACTAATTTTTGATCCACTCAAATCAGCATCACTTAAGTTGACATCTTTGAATACATTTAAATTACTAAATTCAACATTCGCACTCTTAAAACTTGCATTTGCTAGGTTGCTCTCTTTAATACCTACGCCTTCGATTCTAACATGGGACAAATTCACTTTTTGCATTGCGCAGCCAGTAAAATCCACGGTAGACAAATCTGCCTTTTCAAAATTGCCACCAATCAAAAGACCATTTTTAAACTCACCTTGCTTAATTATTGTCTCGCTAAAATTAACACCACTTAAATTACAATCCTCAAATTTAACGCCTTCAAATTTTCTGCCAGATAAGTCAAGTCCACTTAGATCACAATATTTAAAATTAATTTGCAATCCATCCTGTTGTTCCTCAAGGATTTGGTTAAAATCCTCTTGGGTCATTTTTTTTAAAATTCCCTCTTGTCCCATCTACCTAAAACCTCCTTGCCTTCGTATCTCCTTCATTCTACTTCTTATTTATTAGACGAGCTTAAAATCTTAGTGCAACACTATGTAAAACAATAAACAATTTCCTTCTTACCTTAGTTGAGAGTAAGGGATTAGGAGTTATACAAAAAGAAAGTAGTTACCTTTGCCTGTTCTGCCTAGCTTAAGAATTCACTTATCGAAAAAAGCTAGCTTCCCTGTTTATATTCGCTATTGCACGATAATATCCTTGCAGTAAGCGCTAGTCTTTTATTTTATGAAATCACTTTCAATTTGTTAGAACCCTTCAACTGAGGTAGAAGCTAACTTGGTTGCTAATGTAAAAAGCAAGGTAGCAACATTCACTGTATTTAAGCTATCTTTAAGTAAAACAAAAAACACTACAGGGCTCACCAAGCCTTTATTCGGGAGAATTTGCCGATGATATTTTGAAAATAAAGAAGATAGATTGGGCAAAAAAGGCTGATGATCGCGGCTAAAATTCAAGTAGATAATTTCATGAAATCTAGGCAACAAAAATAAAGAAACTCCCTAAATGTTTAGGGAGTTTCTTTATTTACACTCGATAAGCACTTGCCTCATCGTCAAATAAATTTGTATTCTGACTACGGTTTAAAGTTAGATTATTTATTTTTTATGTCCATCGACCATTCAGGTTCTTTGAGAGCAAATTCTCTCCTTTATCACGATATTCCTCTATACCGCCTTCTAGGTGTGTTTCGGTATACTGGATGGGATTTTCAACTGATCCGGAACGCTTCAGTTCTTGGAATAATTTTAATCGATCCTCTTCGGATAGTTTTTGAACAAATTTATTGATCTCTGTCCATTCATCTATGTGATCAGCCATATTGTACCTCCTTCGAATGTTAGCCTTACTTTTAGTATGTCCTGGTTTCTATAATTTAAAAATGATTGTGAAAGCATCCAAGATGAAACAGCATCAGTTATACAAGACGTCTTGAGTAGTCTAAAAAGCCAACGGAAACAAACCAAATAAACATGTCCGCACGTCGAAGACATTTATTAAATATGTCTATTTTAAAATACGATAAAGTACAACGTAAGGTACAACTTAACATAAGAAAAGCCTCCGCATACCTGCGAAGGCTTGAATTTACTGGTGGGGTTAGGCGGACTCGAACCGCAGACCTCTTCGATGTCAACGAAGCGCTCTAACCAACTGAGCTATAACCCCTTTATATTGCACATGTGCTGTATCAAAATATTATTCAGTAGAGCACTCTTTATATTATAGAGTATTCAAACTTGCTTTGCAAGTAGTTTTTATGTAGTTTTATTATGATCACAGCACTTATTCAAAAATCACTTTCATATTCTCGGATGATCTCTTGAAGGCGAATTAAATTATCAATAAGAGCTTCGTTTGCATCTTCTCTTAATTCCTGAAGTAGTGCAATAATAGCTTCATAACTTGATTCGAGAGGCAGATCTCGTGTCTTTTTGATATCAATATCAATCTCTTCTAAGATCATAATTTCCATGATTTCTTCCATTTTTTCTTTTCCTAGCCGTTTAACACTTTCCAAGGTACTTTTGAGTAAATCAGCCGTTTCCTCAGTAACTTCTTTAACACTAAGAATGTAATCCTCTTCTGTACGCTCAATGGTATAAAAAAGGTTGCCTCGCTCATTTGATCCTTCAAATATAAATGGATCGCCAAATTTTATGGCCTCTACTATACGCTCTTCAACTTCTAAATAAATATCATCAAGACCCGTATGGCTCGTTTTTTCATCTCCAAAAGTCAAAGAGTATTTTTTTCTTCCTTGTCCCACAATCGAATTTATTTTGTCATTTTCAAAATTGCTCACTTGCATTCCTCCGTTACTGTCATTATTGTTTGAAATAACTAATGATAGTTCGACTGCAAGCTATATTATTCCTCTTTCTTTAATTGTTAAATAAGAAAGATCTTAAAAACTTTTAAAAATGCCTTTTGGTTTGCTATGTAATCAGTAAAATCATAACGCTTTTATTTACTAATAATTTAGCTTAATAGTAACTTTCCTCCTATTGCCAATAATACAAGGCCTAATATTTGATTCCATCCATAGCTGATTTGCGCTAAGCCGAATGCACCGAAGTGATCAATAATTATGGCCGTTAATACTTGACCCACAATGATTGCGGTTGTTGCGTTGGCCGCTCCTACTTCTGGGATGCTAGCAGCTACAAGATAAATAATTCCCACGCCAACTACTCCTCCAAGATAAACATACCAAGGTGCCTCGGCAAATGCGGATAAATCGCCCTTACCCATTTTCATTCCGAATAATAGCAATAGGATCAGAATTGTACCTGTAATATGCACAATAAAAGTGGTCTCAAGAAGACCAATAACTTTACTCAATCCTGCATTTAAAGCTCCCTGTACTGCCATGAGCACACCAGAAACGAAAGCCAACAACAATGCTAATGTATTCCCTGATATATCCAATCTATACACTCCTCAAACTAAATCTGTTTTTTCTGTCTTAGAGTAGTATCTTATTTGACTCATCTTTATATACCAGCTAATAAATCAAAAACGAAAAAACACTTAATTCAAAAAAAATACAGGCTTTACGCCTGTTAATCTAAAATGTATACAATTACTTTTTTTCTGCCAAATTGCATTGCCTCACCATGGCTATCAAAGGCTAGATCAATCTTATTCCCCTTTATAGCACCGCCGATATCATCTGCGATTGCATGACCATAGCCAGGAATGAATAACCTCGTTCCAAGGGGAATTACATTAGGATCAACAGCTACAATTCCCTTACGTACTAAATTACCACCATATGTATGATTGGAGTTTCCATCATCATAAGCACTATATGCAGATGCACTCATATTTAAGGACCTGCTATACCTGCTCGGATTACCGTCAGCGCTGCCAGGACGCCCTAAACACAGTAAAGTCTCTCTACCAACAACTCCATCAGCCAGTAAGCCGTTGCTAATTTGAAAATCTTTAATTGCCTTTAATGTTGCCTTCCCAAAAACACCATCAACTTCATCGAAGTAGAAACCTTTTTCTAAAAGTGATTTTTGAACCATTTGCACATCTTCACCGCGCATGCCAAACTTGATTAGTTTGTCCCCAGGTGCGGCAAAAACGACAGCACTACTTAGCAGCATGCAAAAAGCTAATGCTACTGCTACATAAACCTTTTTCATTTGTTCACCTCTCTTTTTTAACGCTTCGGAGGTTATTGATTACGCACAACGCAATAACAAAAAACTCCTAACGTTCAGCCTCCGGGGTTAGCTGTCGGGATAGGGAAAAGAGAGATCGAAGAACGCGCCCCTCCGTTTTAACGGATTATCCCCTGTTTTTATATTGGTTCCCCCGTACCTATAAGGATTCGGCATTATAGATATAATACTATATTTTATGCAAATAGTCAAAATTAGGTGTTCAAATTCCTAACAAATCTGACATTTGTTTGGTTACAATACCAGTAATCTCCATATTATGTTCTGCTTGATATGCTTCAACGGCTTGTTTCGTAACGGTCCCAAAGATACCATCAGCTCGGCTATTTAAATAACCTAATTCTTTTAGCTTCATTTGTAATACGGACACATCTGACCCTGTTATTTGGTGTTTAAGAGTACGTTCTACTTTTATTTTACGCCCTTCAATACGCACAGGAGTGCCGATTGGTACCCATTCAAATAATTCTTCTACATCTTTGTTGCGCATGCGGATACAGCCGTGACTAGCAAACTGCCCAATAGACCAAGGTTTGTTTGTTCCATGTATCCCGTATATCCCCCATGGTACATTAAGTCCAATCCAGCGAGTACCAAAACCTGTGCCCCAGTTATAATCTTTCCATACTACATTCCACTCTCCAATAGGTGTAGGGGTCTTATTCTTACCTACAGCAATTCGATATTTCTTATGTAAATTTCCATCACTATACACCTCTAATATCCTTTGGGATATTTTAATAACTACACTTACTGTTCCTGAAGGCGCAGTCATTGTTTGATTCTCAATCGCTGCTAATTCTTTCTCATCCATATATTCAAATCCTACCATTCCAAAAATAAGACTCATTAACAATAGAATAGCAACGCTGTAAAATATCTGTTGGCGCCTGATCTTTACTATTGTCACACTATTCCCTCCCTAATAGAACACTCTCTAAAAATATATGTATTCAAGGAGGAAAATAGTATAATAGTATTTATATGCTGTTAAAATTAACAAAATGGAGGCATTTACTTTTGGCGACGATAAAACTATATCACGAAAATGCTTATACCAAAGATTTTACTGCCAACATTACTAAGATAACGTCTCTGCCTAATGATAAACGGGCTGTAACTCTTATACCTTCTATAAAAAACAGCTCTAGCTTGTGTAACCTTTGCAGGTCACAAACTAGAGCTGTTTTTTTATTAATTTAGCACATACACTTTTACTTTTTGAATACCATAATCAAGAGCATCTTGACGATCATTGAAGACTAAATCGATACGATTTCCTTTAATGGCACTTCCTTGATCTTCTGCGACAGCTTCACCATAACCTTCAATCCATAATTTCGTTCCCATGGGAATTACCCGTGGATCTACAGCTGCTACTCCTGAACGCACCTTGCTTCCTACATAAGTCTTAGTATCCCATTTACCATTGTCTAATGTCCCTGGTGCATACGCTGTTGCTGTCATATTTAGAACCTTTTTATAATTCTGCGGAGCCGCTGTTAAAGAATCGCTTTCATTAACAGCTTTAGGTGCTAAAATCTGATTATTAAAGAATGTAGCAATCGCTGTTAATTCTTTTTCATAAGGAGCTACTCTGCTTATAATCCTTTGCCCCATTTGCTCACGCAATGCATTTTGAACCGTTTGATTTACGTTAACTTGTTCTAATATATTGCTGCCAGTGTTTATTTGGCTAGACTGATTTACAGCAGTTTTCGCCAACGTCTCAATTACCTGTTGCTTATTGCCTTGTTCCCATTGATTTTTCAATAGTAATAATTGTTGTATTCGATCGACATTGGCCTGCTGTGCTGCGATTTGCGCCAATTGGTCATTTAATGATGCGGCATGGGCAGGCACTATGGGAGAAAAAAACTGAACTACCACAACTGCTGCAATACTCGCAATTATTTTTTTCATTTGTAATCCCCTTTCGAAAATGCATATATGGGTAAATCCTATCTATGTCATTTTAACATACAGTTTACATAATTAGTAACGGTAATTACTACCTAATAAAAAGAAGCGGATTATAAACCGCTTCTTTTTCTAACTTTATTCTACTTTTAATACATTTACTTTGCTAATTGAAATAACGTTTCTGTCAGCACATCAATTCCGGACATGATTTCATCGATTGCAGTATGTTCTTCCCCATTGTGGCTAACGCCATTTTGCGACGGAACAAAAATCATTCCAGCTGGTGCCAGGTGCGATAGATTCAATGCATCATGCCCGGTCCGACTATGTATAACTTGATGAGGCACCTTCTTTTCCACACATACTTTTTTAATAAGGCTCATGATATCTTTATTCATATTTACAGGCTTCTCTGCAGACAGCAACATGATAGAAACCCCTATTTCCTGACCTTCTGCGATGGTACTGATGGCATCCTTAATATCCTGCAAACATTCAATAATGCTTTCATGATTTACACCACGAATATCCACCCACATTTCTACCACGCCAGGAATCACATTAATAGCCCCTGGGTATACGTTGAGCATCCCTACGGTGGTAACTGTACCATATTTTGATTGTTCTGCGCCAATTTCGTGTATTGCCAGTACAATCATAGACGCGCTAACTAATGCATCTCGTCTTTCTTCCATGGGGGTAGAGCCAGAATGAGCAGCCACCCCTTCCACTCTAATTTTAAGTCGTGTAGGAGCAGCAATTGCTTCCACAATACCAATTGTCTTTTGTTCTTTTTCCAAAACCCTTCCTTGCTCAATATGAAGTTCCACAAAAGCCTTTATTTCCTCCGCCCGCCTTACCGCTTCACCAATACGCTCTATGTCGAGATGCTGTTTTGCTATTACTTCTGCAAAGCTTACTCCCTCTTGGTCTTTGGCCTTACTCCACTGAGGAACATTCGCTAAGCCAACCATAGCTTTGCTGCCTACTGTAGCAAAACCAAAACGGCTTGATTCTTCACAAGCAAATATGATTAATTCTAGAGGATGAGTCAGGCCCCCTTTATCTTTTAAACGACTGATAGCTACTAAGCCACCAATTACACCAATTACGCCATCGTACTTTCCCCCCTCAGGTACGGTATCTAAATGTGATCCTGTAACCACAGCTGGCAACGAGTCATCCTTACCTTCTAGTCGTCCAATTATATTCCCAATCTGATCAATCGTGATCGTAAGACCAACCTGCTCCATCAAACTGATCACATACTTCTGTGCCTCTACAGCAGTTTCCGTAAAGGCTAAGCGCGTTATGCCCCGTGGTCCTTTACCAAAATGGGCAATCTTCTCTATTTCATTCATTACCCATTCCTTATTTCTGTCCATTAGCATCGCCCCCTTATGAAGTCTCTCAGCTTTTTGTATACACCTAATCCTAACCTAATATATCCTGTTTTACTTTCTCAATACCCAGACGTTCAATCATATTCCCCATACGTTCATAATTTTTGCCATTTTCTTTATAGTATAAAACTACTTTATCAACTAAGGCTAGTACAGAATCCACTGGTACATAGTGGTGTTTTCCTGCTTTTAAAAGATATTTTGAACAAATGTCTACTATACCTTTAAAATGAAGTGCTTAGCGCACCTCATTTTAATTATATAAGAGAGAAATGATAACTGCCAACAAGCTTGCAGCTCCCAATATGCCACCAATCGTAAGGGCGATTTTATTTAGTTTCCTCATATCCTGCCGATGATGGGCACGTTTTCCCATTCCTTTAGCCATCACTTAACCCCCTTATATAATTTTTATTTATTACTTACATCTTGAATTTAAATTTATTTTGACAATGCTCACAAGTGATCTCTTCACTGTTTATGACTTTACACATTGGCAATTCAATCATCAAGCCACAATAGGGGCATATAATCTGTACCTCATTTTGCACCTTACACTCTCGCTTTTTGTACATACTAAGCCCTCCTTCATATTTTATTACATAATATGAAGAAACATTCTAAATTGTTAAATCCTAAGCATATGATAAATATAATTCCCTATATTCAGACTATTTCCTGCTAAAATAAAAATCGCGGATTATATTCCGCGATTTTTATTTTAGTGTTGCTATTAAGCTAATGAATCTAATATCTTGCGTAATTTAACAACATGAGTTTGCTCTTCAGCTTTTAATGTCGTAAAGATTTTTTTAGCATCCTCAAATTTGGATTTGCTCGCTAATTCATCATAAAATAAAATGGAGTCTTTTTCTGCCTGAATAGCCATTTGCAAAATCTCTGGAATCGTTGTAACTTCTGCAATTTTGATTTCAGCATTTTCAGCGGTTGGAAAGATATGCCCATCTGCTAGTACGGTAAGGTACCGGGAAGTTTCTGCATCAAATAAATATTCATCAGAAGCCGCCTCTTTATTCTCATTTACCTTAGTAAAAATTTTTGTAAATGTTTCGAAATGAATAATTTCTTCATTTTTCAATAGACAGAATAAATCCTTATGAGCATCTTCTGTTGCCTTTTCAAAAGCTTGCTGGTAAAAATCACGCCCTCTTTCTTCTATTGCCATCGCAATTCGTAATCCTTCTAGATCACTAAATAATTTTAAGTCCATTTAATTACCCCCTAAGTAAAAATACAGCTTATCCTAAATTTAATTATTTCCACAATATAAAAGAAATTCCTGCAAAACTACAAGAAATACCAGCTTTTCCTCGTATGTCAATTATAAAAACTTAAAACTTATTTAATAATAATTATCATTTACATTTTACCTGACACATGTTACCATATAACTATATATTACATACAAGGAGGCATCCCAAATGACTAAACGTAATGATGTTGTAAAATTTGGTGGTAATCCAGTCACACTAATAGGAACAGAAATTAAAATTGGTGATAAAGCTCCTGATTTTACGGTGCTAAATCCTGATTTATCCTCTCTATCACTTAAGGATACAAAAGGTCAGGTACGAGTTATTAGTGTTGTTCCTTCCATTGATACATCCGTTTGCGATATACAAACTCGCTGGTTCAATGAAGAGGCTGCGAAAATTGATGGCTTAACAGTGTTATCCATTAGCGCTGACTTACCTTTTGCCTTAAAGAAATATTGCGCAGCTCAAGGTATTGCTACCATTAAAACTCTGTCTGACCATAGGGAGCTTGATTTTGGACTAAAATATGGTTTTGTCATTGAAGAATTACGCCTTTTATCTCGTGGAACTGTTGTGATTGATAAAGATGACATTGTACGCCACGTAGAATATGTTGCTAATATTGGTGACCAGCCCGATTATGATAAAGTAATGGCTGTTGTAAAACAATACTTATAATATCCAAGCTCATCAAAAAATTCCCTTATCAATTCGATAAGGGAATTTTTGATATAAAGAAAGACATTATACGATTAGATGATATTGCGTTTGTATTTTGCATATGCAATTTTCAGCTCTTCTACTTTACCATACATTTCAATCTGAAGAGCCGATACAGTATCATAATCACCTGCTGCTACAGCATCATTTACTCGCGTAAAAATGGATTTTTGTGCAACAGTATCTTTAGCCAATTCCACGCGCAAAGAATTTACCTTATCCCATAAATATAGATCATAGTCTACAGCACTGTCAGCATCATGCAATGACTTAGCTGCTTTTACGATAGCAAGGTTTTCAGGAATAATTCTCTTTAATAATTCCGTTGACCAGCGAATTAATGCACCTGCTACGAAAGCATCCAAAATTTCTTGACGAAGAATATTTCCAGCTTTAATAACTTCTGTTTTCGCAGGAAACTTCTTTAAGTTCTCCATATTTTCCCAAACAGTTGCTGGAGGTTTACCAAATAAGCGATTCCGCTCATCTTCTTCATAATCTTCAAATACATCATGCTCACTGCGATAAGCGCGATCTGTTTCAAGATAAAAACCAGAAGTTCCTGCTTCTTTCGATAATTCAGCTAATATTTCTTTTGTATTCTTGCCAGATGCAACTATAGCTTTAACACCATCAAGCATACTCAAATAGATTGCTGATAACGCAACATAGGTATTCGTATATGGATTAGCTGCACGAACTTCAAAACGAGTCGCTAATGGATTGTTAACATCCCGCACAAGTCCAGCAAGAATTGTCCGATTACGGGAAGGTATCTCTGGAGTATGTCCAAGAGAAGTTACAATGCAAACCGGTGCTTCAAAACCTGGTTTCAAACGATTCAAGGCATCATTAGTAGCAGTAATAAACGGGTTAATTGCTTCATAATTTTTTAATAATCCCATAAGAGAGCCATAACCAACAGCACTCATAAAGTCTTCTTTCATATTGGTAGGAGCAAATAGATTAACGAGTTTTCCTGATTTCATTTTAGCAGCAAAACCTACATGCGTATGTTCACCATTACCAGCAACACCAATAATTGGTTTTGCTTTAAAAGTAACCTCAAGACCATTGGCTCTAAATACTTCTTTTACTACAATACGAGCTTGCAGCTCATTGTCTGCAGCTTGCAGGGCATCAGCAAAACGCCAGTCAATTTCCAACTGCTCGCAAACATGAGTCAAATTACCAGCTTCATCAATGGTGGCTTTAATACCACCAACTTCTTTATGACCCATTTCGGTTTTTAAACCATAGTTGTCTAACATTACAATGGTTTGCTCTAACGCTGTACGCACAGAACCGCGGGTACGCTGCCAGTATTGTTCTTGCATGGTTTGGGATGCGGAGAGTTCGGCAACTTCCGCTTTCTCAACAGGAGTCTTCACCCAGAACTCAAGTTCAGTACCGGAAGTAAAAATAATATCCTCAATTTCTTCACCATTGATATGCTCAAGACCAGCTACTTTAGGATATTTTTTGAATAAACTAATCAGCTCGCTTTTTATGTAACTGAGACTATCAGCCAAAATCGCACGAGAATCAACACGTAAACCATTGTGAACAAGGAACGCCGGAATACGAAGGGTACCAACTGGCTTCCCCTTTGCTTCATCAATGTAATTATAATTATAATCAACAAACCAATTTACACTGGAATCAGCAGGCATATCTACTTTAGCATTATTCAACGTAGCAATTCCTGTAAGTACTACCGATGAACCATCTGTTTGCACTGCACTGCCTTGGAAGAAATCATCCATATCTTTAAGGAATAATTCCATAGGAATCTTTTCATCAGTATCGTTACCTGCAAGATCAATACCTACTAAGGAAACAAATTTAATTTCGGAATGTTCTTTTAATAATTCAATCAACTCATTCTTACCATATTTCCCAGCTGGAATTACATAAAGCAATTCATTTACCATTTCAATCACCTCTTAAATATTATAAATATAATTTTACTTTGTTATACCCATGATAGATTCTAAAGTAATTATATCTCCTCCTTATTAAAAACTTTTCTTTATTTAATCTATTATACTATTAATAGTAAAAATTACAAAGATTATACTGATGTTTTTTTATATAACGATTTACATCAACAAGCAAACGCCCAGATCTGAACGCCACAAAAAAAGCCTGGCAGTGTAAGCCAGGCCTTTAATTTATTAGATTATATATTGAATAACAGATCACCGTAAGTTGGCATTGGCCATACATCTTTATCTACCAGAGTTTCAAGTGTATCAACAACTTCGCGTAGTACTGCCATTTTTTCAAATACATCAAATCGGAATAATGAAGCTTGATCATAAGTGTCGCCATGAGCATTAGTAGCCTTCTCTACAGTTTCTTCAAGAACAGCAATATTTTTCTTTAATGATGCTGTCAACGAAGATACTTCTGTTAGCAATTCAGTTTGAGCTGTTAAATCCGCTGCTACACCTGTAGCTTTAATTGTATTTATTGAAACCGCAAGGTTTGTGGCGAACTTGATAACAGAAGGAAGTATTTGTCTCTTAGCCATTTCTATCATTGTTAAAGCTTCAACGTTAATCGTTTTGATATAATTTTCAAGAGCGATTTCATAACGGGACTCCATTTCTACTTTACTCAATACAGCATGTTTTTCCATGACTGCTATGTTCTTTTCAGAAATAAGAGCCTTAATGGATTCTACTGTAGTTCTTAAGTTTAAAAGTCCTCTCTTTTCAGCTTCAACAACCCATTCATCTGAATATCCATTACCGTTAAATACCACTCTTTTATGATTGGTAACATATTCAGTAATAATTGTTTTCACTTCGGCTTTTGCATCTGTAGCATTTTCTAATCGATCCGCAACTTCGTTTAGCACTTCCGCCACAATCGTATTTAAGGTTATATTGGGTTCAGCGATGGAAGCTGAAGATGGACACATTCTAAATTCAAACTTATTGCCGGTAAACGCAAACGGGGAAGTTCTGTTTCTGTCTGTTGCATCTTTCGGTAACGGCGGCAGCGTAGTAACACCAATTTCCATATTACCACCATTTTTAGAGCTTGTGGCTCCACCATTTTCAATCTGTTCTAGAATATCTTGTAATTGCTCTCCTAGGAATATTGATATGATAGCTGGAGGAGCTTCATTCGCACCTAGTCTATGATCATTTCCTGGATTTGCAGCTGATACTCTTAATAAATCCGCATATACATCAACAGCCTTTATAACAGAGCATAAGAATACAAGAAATTGCTGATTATCATGAGGAGTACGACCTGGCTCCAATAAATTCACTCCATCATCGGTTCCCATAGACCAGTTATTATGTTTACCAGAACCATTAATGCCAGCAAATGGCTTTTCATGCAATAAACATACAAGATCATGTCGTAAAGCAACCTTCTTCATTATATCCATAGTAAGCTGATTGTGATCTGTTGCTATATTTGTAGTAGTAAATATTGGAGCTAGTTCATGTTGCGCAGGAGCAACTTCGTTATGTTTAGACTTGGCTGCAATTCCAAGTTTCCAAAGCTCTTCATCTAATTCCTTCATATAGGCAGATATCTTTTCTTTAATTGAACCGAAATAATGATCCTCTAATTCTTGTCCCTTTGGAGGTTTCGCACCAAAAAGTGTTCTTCCTGTAAATATTAAGTCTTTTCTTTGTTCATATGTTTTCTTATCAAGAATAAAGTATTCTTGCTCTGGTCCAACAGTTGTAATAACTCTATTCGTTGTTGTATTTCCAAGAGCTCTTAATACACGTAATGCTTGCTTACCTAACGCTTCCATTGAACGCAATAACGGAGTCTTTTTATCTAAAGCCTCTCCAGTATAAGAGCAAAAGGCTGTTGGTATACATAATGAATCGTCTTTTACAAATGCAGGTGATGTACAATCCCATGCAGTATATCCTCTGGCTTCAAAAGTAGCTCTAAGACCACCGGATGGGAATGAAGAAGCATCTGGTTCTCCCTTAATTAATTCTTTGCCCGAAAACTCCATAATCGCTTTACCATCAGAAGTTGGCGATATAAATGCATCATGTTTTTCAGCAGTAATACCTGTCATTGGTTGGAACCAATGAGTGAAATGGGTTGCACCTTTTTCAAGAGCCCAGTCTTTCATCGCATTAGCTACTACATCTGCCACTACTGGATCTAAAGGAAGTCCCTCTTCAATTGTCTTCCTTAAAGCTTTATATGTGGCTTTAGGAAGACACTCCTTCATAACTGCATCATTAAATACGTTTGAACCGAAAATTTGGCCTAAGTTGCTCATCTGCAAAAACCCCTCTCAATTTTTCATATCGCATTACTGTTTATTCTAAATAAAACTTGCTAAAAAAGATGACAGATTGGATATTTTTTTAATGCAGCAACACAATTGCTACAAAAAAAAACAGACCCCTCCACTTGTTCAGTGGTAGGAGTCATCGTTGACTCATAATTTTCATTTATATTAATATTATAGCACAAAAATGTTTTTTGTCTAGCTATAAAATCGTCATCTTTAAAAAATACGAATATTGTCTTCAGAAAAAATTAATTGGGCACCTGTTGCAGCAACTACTTCCTCTAATGTAGTATCTTCGGCAATTTCAATTAAATGTAGTCCATCTTTCTGAACGGCAATAACCGCCATATCAGTAATAATTAAATCAACTTCAGCCTGAGCTGTGAGAGGTAAAGAACACTGCTTTACAATTTTGACAGTTCCATCTTTATTATTATGTTCCATGGCAATGATGATTTTTTTGGCACCTACAACTAAGTCCATGGCTCCACCCATGCCTGAAATTCTTTTTCCCGGAACCATCCAATTGGCTAAATTACCTTGTTCATCTACTTCTAAAGCCCCTAGTACGGTGGTATCAACATGACCGCCTCGAATAATAGCAAATGACATGGCACTATCAAAACAACATCCATTCTCTTGAATCGTCACAGGTTTTCCTCCAGCATTCACGAGATCCTTATCTGCCAATTCCGATTGTGGCTCCGGTCCAATTCCCAAGAATCCGTTTTCAGAGTGTAAAACAATAGAAACTCCGTGAGATAGATAATTTGCTACTAGAGTCGGCATGCCAATACCCAAATTAACGACATCGCCATCATGCAGTTCTTTAGCCACCCGTTTAGCGATACGAACGCGTTTATCCATTTGAGCCATAAAGCTACCTCCCTTTGACCAAAAGATCGACAAAAATTCCTGGAGTTATCACGTTATCAGGTTCAATTGCTCCTGCCGCTACGACTTCTTCCACTTCAACAATGACATTCTTAGCAGCCATAGCCATTAAGGGATTGAAATTTCTAGCCGAAAAACGGTAAATCAAATTTCCATGACAATCAGCTTTATATGCTTTTAATAGGGCAAAATCTGCTTTTAAAGGCTCTTCCAGCAAATAGGTTTTATCTGCTACCACGATTTTGGATTTTCCTTCTTCTACTACTGTCCCAACCCCTGTAGGAGTCAATACTCCCCCTAGACCGGAACCGCCAGCACGAATTTGTTCCGCAAGAGTTCCTTGAGGAGTTAAGACAATTTTCAACTCCCCCTCTTCCATACATCTGCCACTCTCAGGATGCCCACCAATATACGATGTATATAATGTGGACATTTGCTTATTATCTTGTAGTTTACCTACACCGACTCCTGGAAAAGCACTATCATTTGTTATGACCGTTAAATTTTTCGTGCCTTTCTCTACCAACGCCTGCACTAACCCATCAGGCGTTCCAACACCTAAAAACCCACCAATCATAATACACATTCCTTCGGAAATATCCTTCACAGCTTCGTTTGCAGTACAAATCTTTACCATAGATCACCTTCCACCTCCAATAAGCCATCCATCATTTCATAATCAATAATGCAGAATTCGCCTCTTTTGCATCGGTCTTTCTTCCTACTGATGAAATCGATGATAATGATTTATCACCGCTTAACATTCCTGCTAAGCCTACTGTTGTATCATGATGATAACCGCCGCATACTTCACAAGGTGCTTCCGGATCTACATAATGCTTTGGCTCTGTATAGGTTGTAAACACGCCTTCATAATTTCGCAGTACGGTTTTACTAGCATTTTGAGAAACTAAATATTGAGGCATAACCGGGATCTTGCCACCACCTCCTGGCGCATCAACAACGTAAGTAGGAACGGCTAATCCTGAAGTATGCCCTCTTAAATATTCAATCGCCTGAATTCCCGAACTAATGGGTGTTCTAAAATGCTGTATGCCTTGTGACATATCACATTGATAAATATAATAAGGTTTTACTCTTATCTTTAATAATTGCTGCATCAGTTTTTTTATTAATTCTGGGCAATCGTTAACCCCTTTTAAGAGAACCGCTTGATTGCCAAGAGGTATTCCAGCATCAGCTAAAGAAGCACAAGCCATACTGGCAGCCTCTGTTATTTCTTTAGGATGATTAAAATGGACATTCACATAAATTGGATGATATTTTTTTAAAATTGTGCATAAGGCAGGAGTAATTCTTTGCGGCAAAACTACAGGTGTACGAGTGCCAAAACGGATAATTTCTACGTGCTTTATTTGCCGTAATTCTTTCAGAATGTATTCAATTAGTTCATCGCTAATTAGAAAAGCATCACCGCCAGATAAAATAACATCTCTGACTACTGGCGTTTCTCTTATATATTGAATACAGTTGTCAATTTGTTGTTTCGTACGTGCTTGATCACAAACTCCGGCAATCCGCCTTCTGGTACAATGACGGCAATACATAGAACATTGATCCGTGACTAAAAACAGTACTCGGTCAGGATATCGATGAGTAAGTCCCGTAACAGGTGAATCCTGATCTTCGTGCAAAGGGTCAGCCATATCAAATTGCCCAAACTGTAGTTCCGTTGCTGTTGGAATTGCTTGTTTACGCACAGGACAATTCACATTTTCAACATCAATTAGCGTTGCATAATAGGGGGTGATTGCCATTCTTAGACTTTGCAGGCAACTTAAAATTCCTTCTTCTTCTTTTTGAACTAATGGAATAACCTGCTTTAGCATGGAGAGTGAAGTGATGCGATTCGCTACTTGCCATCGCCAATCTTGCCATTCTTCTTCTGTTACATTGGTCCACAAAGGAATATCATGATAATCACGCATTTTATAAACTCCCTTCGCCAATTGACTCCATTCTTTTTCTATAAACTCACTCTTAATGGAATCAGATCTGTATCAAACTAGATTCTTGCTCAAGTCTACTTTTTCCAAAGCGATTACTTTCGTTTTTTTAGAAAACTTATACCCTAGATACGTTGCTAAGAAAATAGGAATACCCACATAGGACACGGCTAGTCCATACCAGTCTACTTCTCCGCCTAAAAAGGTATTATAATTTTGTCCAATGATTACGATACCGCAAAGTACCATTGCAAATAGAGGTCCAAAGGGGAACCATTTTGCTTTATATTTAAGTTGAGATAAATCAAGTCCTTGCCGGATAAATGCTTGACGGAAACGATAGTGGCTAATGGCAATACCTAGCCAGGCAATGAAACCAATCATTCCTGTAATGTTAAGCAGCCATGTATAAGCAGTACCTTCCCCAACTAACGAGGAAAGAAAGGCTAAAAATCCAATAGCAGAAGTAGCATAAAGAGAATTAGTTGGAACACCGCGTTTATTGACTTTGCCAAAAATCCGAGGAGCTTTGCCTTCTTTTGCCATAGCATACAGCATACGAGTTGAGGCATATAATCCTGAATTCGCACAAGATAGCACGGATGTGAGTATGATTGCATTCATTAGGGATGCTGCTGCCGCAAATCCAGCACGGCTGAATACTAGAGTAAAGGGACTGACAGCAACATTTTCCACATCACCTTTTAATAAATTTTCATCCGTATAGGGTAGGATAAAACCAATAATAATTAAAGCACCAATATAAAATAGGAGAATGCGCCAGAATACCGTATTAATTGCTTTTGGTACATCTCTTTCAGGATTTTCACTTTCGCCAGCAGCAATGCCAACCAGTTCAGTGCCTTGGAAAGAAAAACCAGCAATCATGAAGATCGCCAATATTGCGCTAAATCCACCAACAAAAGGTGCTTCTTGGATTTGCCAATTAGAGAACCCTGGCGAAGCCCCTCCACCAATCCCTAAAATCATCAATGTACCTACCACTAAAAAGATGACAACGGTTATTACCTTAGCACCTGCAAACCAATATTCACTTTCACCATATGCTCTTGTTGATAAGTAATTAAGAGCAAATAAAATGACCAAAAAGAGTCCACTCCAATAATAACCAGGAATATCAGGGAGCCAAAATTTCATTATGATGGCACCTGCTACTAATTCTACTGCAATACAGGTTGCCCAGTTTAACCAATAGTTCCAACCGATTGCAAAGCCTAAAGCCGGATCAACAAACCTTGCTGCATACGTTCCGAAAGATCCTGGAACGGGTAAGTAGGTTGCCATTTCTCCTAAACTAGTCATTAGAAAATAAACCATAATCCCAATGACGCCATAAGCTACCAGCGCGCCACCTGGACCGGCAGTACTGACTGATGCACCACTTGCCAAAAATAAACCCGTGCCGATAGCACCACCAAGTGCTATCATATTCATGTGACGGGCTTTTAAACTTCGCTTTAATTCCTCTTTGCCTCCAACACCTGTCTCCTCCCTAAGGCTTTGGATTTTCCCTGTTTCCAGGTCGGCATTCATGAGATTCACTCCTTTTGTTAATTTAATTATTTGGAATTTTTAATTAATTATTTGACCGTGGTGCCAGTCAGAACTTTAGATCTTATTCTTAAGAATTGCAATAAACATGCCAACAGCAGCAGTATCAACAACAGTCGCTTATTTATCATGAAAAAGTCCCTAGTTTTTTCCTCAGATGACTAATCTTCGGCACTACATGACGAGGATGGGCGATACTATTACACTTTGCAACTATTTTGTAATCGCTGAAAATTCAGCAATCCGCCTAAAAATGAGCAAAAGTCATAAAAATTTGGCAGCATTGTGACTACTAAAATTTTTATGACTTCTGCTATTTTATTTGATGAAAGCGTTATACGATTTTAATTACTTTATCTGATCCAAGCCTAAAATTCTTCTGGCTTGTTCGGGAGTAGCAACTGGTCGACCTATTTCTTTTGCAATCCTTGCTATACGCTCCACTAGTTGAAAGTTACCATCAGATAATACACCTTTTGTATAATACACATTATCTTCAAAGCCAACGCGCACATGTCCGCCCATAACAATCGCCATCGTCCCAAGAGGCAACTCACTACGTCCAATCCCCGCGACTGTCCAAGTAGACCCTGCAGGTATGGACTCTATTAGATACAATAAATGTCTAGCTTCCCCTGGTATACCTCCAGGAACCCCCATCACAAAATCAAAATGCAGAGGCAACTGCAAGATTTTCTTTTGCACTAAACGCAGTGCATTATAAATCATCCCCACTTCGAATACTTCAATTTCAGGTTTGACTCCCTGGGCCACCATTGCTTTTGCAAACAGTTCAACCATAGGCATCGGGTTAGAAAATATTTCTTCACCAAAATTAACTGTACCTGTGGTCAATGTTGCCATCTCAGGCTTTAATTCTATAGGCTGCAATCGTTCGTCGGCTGTCATCCAGGATGCTCCACCTGTGGAGGTTTGAATAATTACGTCACTATTTTCTTTGATCAGTGCAATGGTTTCTTGAAAGATGTCCCTCGCTTGGGTAGCCTTTCCGTCCTCATCTCTAACATGCAGATGAATGATGGAAGCTCCCTTTTCAGCACACCGTATCGCCTCATTGGCAATTTCTCCAGGGGTAAGGGGCAGATTGGGATTGTCTTGGCGAGTTGCTTCTGCACCTACGGGGGCAACGGTAATGATAAGCGGCTCCAAATTATACACCCCTTTGCCTTTCTTTAGGAACCACACAAGTTCCGCTAGCGATACAAACTACAACGGGATCCGCTAATACAGATGCTGCTGATTCATGCTGAGCAGCCTGATCTAATGAAATAACTTTTGTGGCGATAAATTCCATTCGTCGTGATGTATTACCAATCTTTATAATCTTGCCCCGCGCCTCGATAAAATCGCCTGCATAAACAGGGGCTGTAAATTCCACATTGTCATATGCAACAAATAGTCCTTCGTCACCATCGCTGCGAATTAATAATTCAGTTGCTACATCACCAAATAAATCTAACATTCGGGACCCATTTACCAATCCTCCTGCATAATGAGTGTCATGTTCGCTCATTCGCACCCGTATTAAAACGTCTTCCATGCTCTCCTCTCCTTATGACTCTTATTAGCTAAAAATCAACCCGTCTCCTTACCGCTATCCCACACATTCTTGCGTTTTACTTCCTGGACAAGAAACGACGCTACGTGCTCTGCATAGGTATTGGAACTAAAGCCAGCGTCATACCCTAACTCTTTTGCTAATTCATGGCTAATTCGCGGTCCCCCCACTACTAAAGTTACTTTATCCCGCAAACCTTCCGCTTCCAGCATATCTACGAGTCTTGTCAAATTTGTAATATGAATATTTTTTTGTGTTACTACCTGAGATATTAAAATAGCATCTGCTTGAATTTCATAGACTTTATGAATAACTTCCTCACAAGCCACTTGCGCTCCCATATTTACAGCATTAATTTCATGATAGCTTTCTAAGCCTTTATGTCCATTAAAACCTTTTATGTTCATAATGGCATCAATCCCAACTGTGTGAGCATCACTTTCAATACAAGCTCCCACTACATTAAGTTTTCGGTTTAGATGAGTACGAATAAAGTCATCAATTTCTTTTTTGGACAATACCTCTAATGCAACTTCAGGAACCGTAATCCCAGCAATATTTACTCCATGACTGCATTTCCCATAAACAATGAAAAAGCTAAATGTATCGCTAATCCCTTCAGCATGAGCAACTGCTGCCTCTTCTAGTCCCATACTAGCAGTCAACTGCCTAGCTGCTTCTTTTGCTGCATTTGATAAAGGAATCGGCAGGGTGAAGGACAGCTGCACCATGCCGTCATTTAAGGTATCACCATAAGGTTTAACATGATGTACATCAACCATTGCTGTTTCCTCCTTTTAACATGAGAGGAATAAAAGGATTGAGATAACTGCATTCCTTTACAATGACTCCCTGCAACCCTTTGCCACCTTCAGAGGTTCGCGAGATGTCAGCAAAATAGCCTAATGCCAGTGCTTGCATCAGTCCTATGTCAGCAATTTCTTCCAATAAGTTAACTGCCTTTTCCAATACTTCCTGAGCTCTTTGCTGAATAAATCCGCCTTCACGAAAATAAATTTCATCGGCGATTCCTCGCAAATTATTAAAAACGTATTTAGCAGACTCAATACTTAAAAATCGGTCGTGAATAAGAGGGGTATGAATGGCTTCTGTTAATATACCTAAAAGATGCAAACTCTGCCCTGTCATGATGGAACAAACATTGAACAGAGTATCTTGCACATGTCCTTTAAAAATATTTCCTGTCATATATTTAGTCGGTGGCATATATTTAATGGGGCTCTTTGGGAAAACCTCTCTTACTAATTGTGCTTGTGCCAATTCATACATAAAACCATTAGGGGTTTGCGGGTCGATTTCAAAAGCATGCCCAAGACCGAGCTGCTCGGAGGTCATATTACACCGAAAAGCAAACTGTTCATTTATTAATTCAGAGGCTAAAACCGTATGACCACTTTCAATGGCATCTGCTGTAGTTAAGTAATTGTCTTCCCCTGTGTTGATAATAATACCAGCATAACCATTGATTAACCTAGAAAAGTACTGATCTACAAAAGTACGCTTTATATTAATGTCCCGAAAAATAATTCCATACATGGAGTCATTGAGCATCACATCCAAACGTTCTAATGCCCCCATTACTGCAATTTCGGGCATACAAAGCCCTGAGCAATAATTAGTCAAATAAATGTAGCGATTGACTTCTTTTCCTACTTCGTCTAAAGCTTGCCGTAAAATCTGAAAATTAGCCTGGGTCGCATATGTACCACCAAAGCCTGTGGTAGTTGGTCCATAAGGAACATAGTCTAGTAAACTTTGCCCTGTAGTACGAATAACGGCAATGATGTCAGCTCCTTGCCGAGCAGCAGCCTGCGCTTGAATCGCATCCTCATACACATTACCAGTAGCCACAATAACATATAACATAGGTTCCTGTCCCTTGCCTAAACTTGCAATCCATGCTTCTCTTTCTTGACGACGCTCTTTAATTTTCGCTAAGGAACGGATAGCCAATTGCAAGGCTGCCTCTTCAATTTCACCTTCTGGAACTCTGGGTAATTCTAGTAAATGAATCGTTTTATTTACTATACACTCTGCCAACTCCTGAGATGATAATTTTGTATGAATCATCCCATTCACGAACCAATACATGACTCCTTTACCTAATACACCTGCATTATGCAATTCTTCAACGATTTCATTTACTAATGGTACTCCTGCCTGATCAACTCCATCGATCCCTAGTAATCTTAAAACAGATCGTTCTACTGCCACTGTACTGTGAGCATCAATATGCTCTTGTACCTGATCTACAATTTGTTTTGCATATTTTCGACCGCGATCAATAACCTCCTGGCTCAAATTAAGTTTTTTCAATACAATCCCCTCCTAACAAGGAGTCATCTTTTTTATTCCTTCTAAGCAGTCCATATATTTTCAGTTTATACTGTATGGTTTGACGAGGAATACCTAAAGATAATGCTGCCTTTGATATATTTCCTTCACTTCTTTCTAAAGCGTGAAGGAGAGCACTTCTTTCAACAGTCCCCAATATTTCCGGCAGGCTCTTGCCGTTCAATTGACAATATATTTCACGACTATGATCATCATCATAGTTGCGCAAATGTTCTGGAATATGTTCGATTTCAATGATATGACCGGATACGATATTCATAGCGTGCTCAATGGCATGCTGCAATTCTCTAACATTTCCTGGCCAAGAGTATTTTAAAAATGCCTGATCTACTTCTTCACTTATTTTTTGCACTGAACGACCAATTTTCGCATTATACATCATAATAAAATGTTCCACCAAGGCAGCAATGTCACTTTTGCGTTCTCGCAAAGAAGGTACTTGTAACGCTACCACATTCAATCGATAATATAAATCAATGCGCAATTCCTTTTTACGTACTGCTTCTTGAGGATCTACATTGGTACAGGCTATGACCCTAGTATCTACCTCTCTTACCTTATTATCACCTAAGCGGCGTAAGGTTCCATCTTGCAGAACTCTAAGCAGTTTGCTTTGCAATTCCATCGGCATAGAATTGATTTCATCTAAAAATAGAGTTCCTCTATCAGCGAGCTCAAACAATCCCGGACGATCTTCCGCTCCTGTAAAACTTCCTTTTACCGTTCCAAATAAAATACTTTCTAACAGCGTTGCAGGAAAAGCTGCACAGTTTTGCGCCACGAAGGGTCCGTCCTTGCGAGAAGATGCATTATGGATGGACTGTACTACCAGTTCTTTTCCTGCGCCTGTTTCACCAATTACCAACACTGGAGAAGAAGTCGATGCCACTCTTTGACTGACTACTTTAAGCTTAACCATTAGATCATGACTGCCAATAATATCGTTAAATGTGTATTTTGCAAAACTAATTTCGGTCTTCTTTGCTTTTTTTAAGTTGGTTGACTTTTTATCTAATAGCACAGCCTGCAGATCCATCACTCGATCTGACATCTCTTTAATTTTTGTTATATCTCGAGACAAATCACAAGCACCCACTAATATCCCCTCTCGGTATAGTGGAAAAGTAGAGTAATGAATCGTAATGATTCGCCCTGTCCTGCTTACGATGGTTTGCTGCTGATCCAATACTGGCTTGCCAGTAGCCAATACCTCCATCAAACTGCTTGTTTCAAGGGTCAATGAAGGATATACCTGAAGAACATGCTTTCCCATAACTTCAGTAGCCTGCAATCCTTCCACTTCAGCCGCTGTCTGGTTGTAATAAATTGTTATTCCCTCACAATTGATTACATGTACTGCCTGATCAAGACGATCTAACACTAAATCAAGACAGCTATCGCTGCCGTCTAATTCATTGAGCAATCTACTCCCCCCAATACCGAGTATTAGAATTTTCTCTCTTGTACCACATCCATTACAGGTATAGGCGCTAATGCTGCACCCATCTTCTGAAGCAAAACACCTGGGTCAATGCCTTTGCCTCCTGGATAGGTTGGATTTATCGTTACCCCTAATAAAGAAATTGGCTGTACAGCCTGAACCTGTATATTACGAGCTCTTAGCTGCCGCCATAAACCAACTGTAATGAAAATTTTACTACCATCCTGAACCACTACGATAGGAATCCGTTGTTTTTTTAGCAAAGCCTGAGCTAACCCTTCTCCCATCGCTCCTTTAATAATAAGAACAGAACAATCGTCCTCCAATATTGTTAGCCACTGCGTAATACTTAAGAGAGAGGTACTCACAAAATGTTCCTGACATTGATTATGACCAATCACCAGCACTTTAGCTTTTGAATGATGATATAGTTTAAGATAATCATCGTTGCACTTTGGTATCGTTAATTGCTCTACGCGACATGTAGTGATATGAAGTAATTCCTCTACATCACGGCTTAAGGTTGCTCCAGTAGCTAAAACAACTTGGCTGCTAACCAAAGGATCAGCAGAACTTTGCCGGTCAAAGGCCCCATCAATCAGTGTACACCTTGTTCCCCAGCGAGTTAAACATTGTAATAATTGCCTTACATCTTCATTTTTGCTTGGTCCCGCCAAAACTACCTGATTCACAGACTTTGCTTTCAAAATAACCACATTACCAAGAGGCGTGCAAATATCTGTTTGCTGGAGATAATCCCATAGGTTCGGGTCTATAATAACCTTTTCAGCAGTAGCCACTATTGTTTGAGGCTGCACAACAATCGAAGGTTTCGCTAAATGAGTCAAAGCATCAAAGCTTTCTCCATCCCTCCCAATTGATGTCAGTCCTAAGGCTATGCCTTGTGCATATAAAGCTTTTTGCATATAATTCAAAGTTACTGTCTTGCCTACATTTTTCGCCATACCAATAATCGTTAAAACCTTAGGAGTTTCTATTAAAAATTCATTCCAATTTAACATCATCTTCAAGCATAAAGCTCATGAAATACTTGCCAGAGAATGGGACTTTCTCGTACTGTTTCTAAGGCAACGATTGCATGATTTCGGCAATAACCATTACCCACTAACATAGTTACGTCTTTGCCTATGCCTTCAGCCCCGAGAGCAGCACCTGTAAAGCTGGTCGCCATGCTAAAGAAATATACAGTTCCTCTATCTTTTGTAGCCATAATAGAGGCCATTTCAGTATTAGGTATATTAACGCAATTGATTGTGACATCTACCATCTGACCGTTCGTAACCTCAGACACAGCTTTCATTACTTGCAGCGGATCTGTAGCATCTACTTGCAATACTTCATCGGCATAGCCTAGATGCCGCATTCTATCACAACTGCCTTTACTTGAACCTATGCCAATCACCCTGCCAGTTACTCCTGCTCTCTTCTTCGCCTCATACAAACAAAGCATACCCGATTTGCCACCGCCGCCAATGATGAGTACATTTTGCCCTGGTCGTACTAAATGAGCAGTTTGTGCTGGTGCACCTGCTACATCCAAGATCGCCAAGGCTAAGGATGGGGACATATCTAAAGGTAATACTGCATAGATACCGCTACTGAATAAAATGGCCTGGGCATCAACTTCAACCTGTTCTTTTTCAATATGAATTTTTCTAATTTTCCGAATTTTTAATGGAGTTAATGATAAAGAAACTAACGTAGCAATTCGATCTCCCACCTTTACGGGTACATTCCCTGTCCATGCAGGCCCAATTTTACTTACCGTTCCCATTAGCATTCCACCAGAGCCAGTAATAGGATTATGATGTTTTCCCCGCTTTTCCACAATATCAAGCATCATTCGCTCCATAACAGCTATATCGTTCTGGGCACCTTTTTTGATCTGCGTAAAACTTGCCGCATCAATATTTAAGGTATCAACTTCAATTAGCAGCTCATTATCATAGATTTCCATGGTATTATCAATTTTCCATGCAGGCTGAGGCAAAACACCTTGAGGCTCTATTACTCGATGAGTACCGTAAGGACAACCTATTTTTGTCATATTAATTATCCTCCAATATATTCTATTTTTTTGAAATATAATCCTCTTTTAATATTTTTAACTCAGCAGCCTCAAACAGGCTAAAATTTAGATAGGGATTATTGACTCACCTCCAACTATCAAATTGATAACGCAAAGCATTGCTTCACTAACAGACTACTATGCAAATTACGTTCCAACCTAAGACAGTTGCTCACCCCGCGAATTTCCTCTGTATCTATTCTTATACGAATCAATAATGCCTAAAATTCGGCATACTTTAAATGTTTTGTAAGAAATACGCATAGACCAAGTGCCCAAAAATCAGCATCGATCTGCCAAATTTTGGGCGCTTGTCATAGATATATTATTCTTTTTCTTGAGTAGCTGCTATTTCTGCAACATTTGCTGCATCTAACATATTTAATGCTTCCTCTTGAGGAAGTTCTTGTACAGATTTAAGCTTCCTTTCTATGGTGCGAGACTTTCTGGCAGCTACATCAATGGAGTTACTAGCCTCTTGCAGTTTTTTATGGGTTTTATCTAATAAATCGCCAAATTTGCCAAATTCAGTTTTTACAACACTAAGCAGTGACCAGACTTCTGAACTGCGTTTTTCAACTGCAAGCGTTCTAAAACCCATTTGCAAGCTATTAAGCAACGCAGATAGGGTCGTAGGGCCTGCAATGATTACCTTGTAATTTCGCATAATGGTATCACACAGCCCTGGGCGCCGCAACACTTCAGCATATAATCCTTCAATTGGCAAAAATAAAATTGCAAACTCTGTAGTATGGGGAACACAGACGTATTTATTAGCAATATCTTTCGCTTCGCTTTTAATTCGATTTTCTAATGCCTTGGCTGCTTCTTCTGCTAAGACAGCATTGGCTTGATCTTGAGCCTCTAATAATCGTTGATAATCTTCTTGTGGAAATTTTGCATCTATTGGCAGCCAGACAATGCTTTCCTCTGTATCACGACCAGGAAGTTTAATCGCAAATTCTACTCTATCATTGCTTCCTGGCTTCGTTGCAACGTTTTTAGCATACTGTTCAATGGTTAGAATTTGCTCTAATAAATTCTCCAATTGAATTTCGCCCCATATACCACGAGTTTTGACATTGGATAATACTCTTTTTAGATCACCAACGCCAGAGGCCAGAGTCTGCATTTCACCTAGCCCTCTATGTACCATTTCTAACCTTTCGCTAACCAACTTAAAACTCTCTCCCAAACGCTTTTCCAACGTCTGATTTAATTTCTCATCCACCGTTTTTCTCATCTCTTCAAGTTTGCTGCCATTCTCTTCACGAAGCACCCGCAATTGTTTTTCTACCGTTTCACGCATACGCTCTAACTTTTGTTCATTCATTTGAGTCAGTCCCTGTAATTGCTGAGAGAATGTCTCTAATTGCGTTAATTGCACGGTAGTATTTTCATTCATCCGTTTCAAAATTGATTCATTTAACTTACTAAGTGTATTCGCTACTTCTTCTCGCAATGCTCTGGCGACAAGATTATTTTCTCCTCGGTTCTTAGCCATTTCATCTTTTACAATTCGTTCTACTCTTTCGATTGCCTTTTCTATACCTATCAGATGAGCAGCAAGCTCCTGCTGCTGATTCTTTCCAAGTCGAAACAGTACTGTAATGAGAAGAAAAATAATAATTCCATTAAGACCAAACATTAGCATTATCATCACCGTTGACAAAATAAATCCTCCAACTATTTTATTTTACTAAGAATATCATATAAAATTTGTTTCAGGGAAAAATATTTTAGGAACCCGTTTTCTAAATGTACTTCTTGGGTAAGCTATAGGCGGGGAGGTGATATTATGGAAAAACGTCAAAACGAATCTTGCAAAGAAAATAAAAACAAATCTCAAAAGGCTTCTACAGAATTTGCCAAAGAAATTTGCCCTAAGGATAAGAAGGAAAATAAAAACAAGTAAAATAAGAGGGTGGTCAAACCACCCTCTTATTTTTTTGCCCGGCTTTCCCTACACTGTCTCTTCATGCACTTCTATCAATATCTTTACTTTAAGATATTCGTTACATGCTCAAATAGATTGCTATTATCTTTGATTTTTTGTTCATTTCCTAACACACACAAGTGATTCTGTTTCATGGCATCCTCCATCAAATCAGCCAGCTTAGAAATATCTTCTTGCCTAGTCGCTAAGATTTCATCTCTTTCCTGTTGAATCATATCCTGAGAAATATTCCGAATATAATTATTAGTTGCTCGCTCCCCTTTTTGTGATGGAGTCAAAGGTGTATCCAACTGACTCATGGTACCAATCACATACTTGGTCATCTCTCTTTGATCAACAGAAAAATTACGCAGATAATTTGCGGTCTCATCATATACAGTTAACGTCTCTTTTAAATTTGGATCCCGATACGAGCCAAGCACCATATTTCCATTACGTTCTAATCTTGCAAAACCGCCATAAGCTCCCCCTTGAACACGTACCCGCGTCCACAAGTAGTCATAACGCAAAATGGTTTCCAGCACTTTTAAGCTTCCATGATAGGAATACCCTAACTTACGGAAATTTGCTCCTTTAACCACATACTGCACTTTGCCAGACGTCATGAGTCCTTCATTGTAATGACTATTTTCAAAATGATATACAGCAGGTTTTTCTGTAGTTGATGCTAAGCAGGAGTGAAATTCGGAAAATGCTTTTTGAAATTCACTATAATTCTCTTCTTCTACAGTTACGCTTACCAACAAATTTTCTTTATTAAAAATAAAACCAGCTACTGTTTCAAGATTCTTATAAACTTCTTCTGACTTTGCCGCAAAGTCTTTTTCTAATGCAGCTACAAAATCATAAAAGGCTAACATTCCTACTTCATTATACTGCGCAATAGGAGAAAAATAGGATAATACACGATTCGTCGCCAGTTGCTGCCCGCGGCGGAACAAATTCATATCCCAATTGGATTTTATTTCTTGAATCAGTTCCTTCATTCGTTTACTGTTGTCAAAGCGGCTCTGGGCAATGATCTGCTCTGTTAGTCTTAATAATTGAGGCAACTTCTCCACCAAGGATTTGCCTTTGATTATAAACTTCGGTAAGTATTTTGAATCATTAGCATTTTCTGTGAAGACTGCTACATCAAAAACAATACCGCCTGTATTCTTGTTAATTTCATTGGATAGCGCGGAGTATTCATATTGTTTTGTTGAAACCTTTCCTAAGATCTCTGACAATAAGTACATATACGGTAAATATTGTTGAGGTACCAAGCATGTATCAAAATACATATTCACATAAGCAATGGCATTGGTGCGAAGTGGGTGAAGCAAAACAGGTACTCCTAATTCTTGTTTCTCCACTACTATCAATTCTTCTGATTTTACTTCTATATCTTGCCGAGTGAGTAGAGGAATGGTCGCTAAGGCTTCTGGCGAATCTGCTGTTTCTTGTAATGTTTTTAAACGCTGTGTTTGCTCTACTAGCTCATTAATTTCAATATCAGACAGAGATGCTTTATATTCAGCCAGGTATTTGCGTAGTTCTTCATCTTTTTCTTCTGCTAGACCATGCTTCGGTTTTAAGATAACCAAAGCTTGATGATTATTATTCAGCAAGTACTGCTCAATCAACTGCTCAAAGTAATTGGTATTTAGTGCTGCTTTTATTTTTACTAAATCATCCTCATACCCTAAATGAATGAAAGGACTTGCGTCATACAACCAGCTATCCATACATTTAATATTATAGACAAGTCCTTTAGGACGAGTACCATAATTTGCTTCCCGTAACGTAAATTCAAAAATGTTAATGCATGCTTCAATTAATTCTTTATCAATACCCTCTCTTACTAGTCTTTCCAGCTCTTCATCTACAACTTGAATAAACTTTGCTTTTTCATTTTCATTGGCACCTGTAATAACAATCCCGAAGGTAGGCTGTAGTATGCTTTTCACAAAAGTCCCTACTACATCTTTACCAATTTCCGCTTCGATTAAGGCATTTCGCAAAGGTGCAGCTGGAGTTTCTAGGAGTAGATACTCTAAGATTTGAAAAGCTAGACAAATCTCAGAATTAGTCGCTTGCCCCAATACGAAATTTCTGCTTAAAAACGTTTTATCTTCTATATTTTCACTAGGAGCGATCGAATACTCAAAAACATTTTCTACTTTTTCTTTAAATGCAGGCTGCAAAGCAATTTGAGAATTCACTTCAATTTTTTCAAAATTACTTAAATATGCTTCATCTAAAAACTTCAAATTATCAAGTATATCTAAATCTCCATATAAGAAGATATATCCATTGGAGGGATGGTAATATTTCTTATGAAAATCTATAAATTTTTCTTGCGTCAGCTCTGGAATAAACTCAGGATCACCACCTGATTCTACACCATAGGCCGTATCAGGAAACAAAGATTCAAAATTTTTCTTTTCCAATATCGCGTCAGGTGAAGAAAAAACACCCTTCATTTCATTGTAAACTACGCCTTTATAAGTGATTTCATCCAATGGATTCTCCAATTCATAATGCCAGCCTTCCTGCATTAACGTCTCTGGAGAATTATATATATTCGGATAAAAAACTGCATCCAAATATACGTCCATTAAATTACGAAAATCCTTAACATTACGACTTGCCACGGGATACATGGTCTTATCAGGAAATGTCATAGCATTTAGATAAGTATTCAAAGAACCTTTTACTAATTCAACAAAAGGTTCCTTCATGGGGAATTTACGAGAGCCGCACAATACAGAATGCTCAACAATATGAGCAACTCCTGTACTATCTTCCGGAGGTGTGCGAAAGGTAACGGAGAAAACTTTATTATCATCATCATTTTGCAAATATAACAATCGCGCGCCACTTTTTTCATGATAGAATCTCCTGGCAAGCGAACTTATTTCATCAATTTTTTCTTCCTCTTCCAAACGAAACCCATGATATAAACTGCCTTTTATTAAATCCATTCCATTACCTCTTTTCAAAAAATTTCATTCTTATACCATATTCGCTATTGTAGGAACAACGTCCTGCAATATGGGCTTTTTAGAGCACGATTCAAGATTCCACGTCAATACTATATGCTAAATGGATTAAAAGATTGACGCTAGCAGAGTAAAATGAGAAAATATACTATATGTCCATGATATTTTAGAGCTTGAAAGGATGTTCAAATTGGAAAATTTAATTTATTACTCTTCCATGTTAGGTGGCATATTGCTGTCTGTTACTCTCATTTGGGTGGCAATCTATAATTTTAGAATTTCCCAAACTAAAAAAGCAAGTTTATTTCTTCTTTCTGGATTATCTCTCGGAGTCCTACTTATTTATAATATCCTATTTCCACAATAAAAATTTATTTAAATTACCAGCCTTTAATCTTAAATATTTTTGAACCAAATATAGATTGCAGCGCATCTCCAAACAAATGAGAAATTCCTCCTAAGAATACATAAGGCGCAGCCCCTTTTATACATAAAAAAGGAATTGATAAGACCGCACATCCTAACAATGTATGACAAAACCCCCTATGACTCATAAAACCTACAAAAATATTTAATCGGCCAAGCATCGATCTGTGGTGGTCAATATCCGGCAGTATACTGCCAATCACTATAAATAAAATATCCATTGGTTGTACCGCAAATTCTAGACTAAAAAAGAGCCCTATAATAATATGTATTGCCCAATTGAAAATAATCACCTATTTCGTTGTGTACTATGACTTATGCTGTATCGTTTCGTGTAATTTTTCAAAAAAACAATTACGAACATTCGTTTGTATTTTTATAGTAAAGCAAACATTCGTTCTTGTAAAGAGAATTTCAAAACTTTTTCGACGAACCACTGGGAGGGAACACGATGGATAAGATAGAAAATTTCGATGTTCTAGGCAGCAACATCAGCATTCGCCATCTTCCAACTACATAATCGTCATTTATAAAGCGCCTGCCACAACGTGGTCAGGCGCTTATGATTTATTCTTTATTTTCTTCAAACATTCCTGTAACGAAAAATGTGCCTCGGGTTTTTGCCAGCAGTTGATTCTGGCTATCTACGATCTCACTTTCTGCTACCATTGTATTTTTCCCATTATGAATGACTTTTCCAATGGCTTTTATAGCGGCTTGAGTTGCTGCTCCTTTAATAAAATTCATATTCATTTCAAGGGTCACCACTTTTTTGCCGGTAGTCGCACATGCGATTCCCATAGCTGAATCAGCCAAGGAAGCTAAGGCACCACCATGAGCGATATTATACAGGTTTGTATGTTTACCAGTAAGTACAGGCATACAAAGTTCTACCTTACCTTCTTCCACATGTATAATTGAAATATCCAATAACTTGATATACGGGTTTTCATCATAAATGGTAACGAGGTTCTCCTTTAAACACTCTGTAGTATTTTTCATATTTATTGCTCCTAACATTACTCCAATTTCTATTGCATCTTAGCTAATTGTATCCCACTATATATAATTATCAGACAATCCTATACCTATTGTAAAAATTCTCTATAAACCTATAACTTTCCTTCTTTTATAGCTCACTTGCACGTAAGGATCTTTTGCGAAGGGATTGGACAAACCACCCAAAAGCACCTAAGGCAAAAGGATATAACCCTATCCATCCAGTAAAACAATAGATGATCATACACATAATAAGTGACAATGCTGCAAAATACCGGCCCCATCCTTGGGATGGTAATAATTTCACTGCTGCTGCCATGCCGATAATATATAAGGATATGAATATAGTACCCGGAAATTGAATTAAGATTCCAATGTTAATATTAAACCAGAAACTTATCCATAATACCACCATAAAAACTGGCAATAATACGAGTAATACACGATGCGGGGTATGAAACTCTTCATGCAAAGAGCTAAAGTATTCAGGAAAATCTCCCTGGCGGGATTGCGCGTATACAAGGCGAGAGAAACCAGCTACATAAGTATGAATCGTGCCATAACAGGTCAAAAATCCTAATATACCAGTAACAGCACCAGCCCAATGTCCCCATCCCCTACCAATCATACCCGCTAAAGCGATAGAGTTGTCTGGACCTATATATGCCCCAGTACCTATCGTAACAAAAACAACAGAGAGATACATGATATTAATAATAATAATGGAAATCATTAAGCTTAAAGGAATGTCACGGATGGGATCTTCAAACTCCTCTGCCAAATGCACAATCATCTCCCAACCAACGAAAGCCCAAAATAACATTGCCATTGATACACCTATGGGTGCTATACCATTCGGCGCAAAGGGGAAAAAAGCTTTTTCTTCAACATAAGGCAAGGCTGAAAATACCGCCGCCAACAGCACTGCGGCCACACTGCCGATGACTGCTATCTGTACCCTTCCGGATAATTGAATCCCTCGATAGTTAAATATCACCGCCATAATTAACATGGCTGCCGCGACAATCACAACTTGATAAGAATTTAGCGAAAATAGAGCACTAATATAATTAGCTCCTATCAAAGCACAGATAGGCCCTCCTATAGGTACTGTCCCCAAAAATAATGTCCCTGTTACCGCTCCGGCTTTATCTCCAAAAGCTCTCCTAGCATATGCGGCAATACCACCCGCATCAGGCTGCTCCGAGGCCAAACGGCCAAGTGTAATAGCTAAGGGTATGGATAATAGCCCCATCAAAACCCAACTAACCATTGCCGCCGGACCAGCCAGCTGAGCCGTCGCTACTGGCAAAATCAATACACCTGATCCTAATACTGCCCCAATGGTAAGTGCCGAACCCTGCATCCAAGATATAGACGCCTTAAAGCTTCCTTTTGGGTCATTCATATCTATCATGCCTCCCATCATTCAATACATTTAATCTTTACGATTAAAAAATTTCGCAATTTCGTAGACATTGCCTACAAAGTATCTTATCATGGTATATACACATTGGTACAATTGATAGTTTAGATGCAGTATATCAAAAAATCAGATAGGAGAATTTACGATTATGGAATTTCGGCAGCTACAAGCCTTCTGTACAGTTGCTAATACCTTAAGTTTTACCCGTGCTGCTAATATACTAGGCTATGCTCAGTCTAGCATTACTACTCAAATACAACAGTTAGAACAAGAACTGAATGCTAAACTATTTGAACGATTAGGAAAATCCATCGTTTTGACCAGCGAAGGAGAATGTTTTTTAATGTATGCAAAACAAATTTTGCATCTGTCTATGGCAGCTAAGGAGGCTGTTACCGGTTCAGCTACCCCAAAAGGTTCTATTACGATTGGTGCACCTGAATCTTTCTGTGTTCACCGTTTACCTTTATTATTACAAGAATATCGCAAACGCTACCCCGAGGTAAAAATAGCACTTAAAACCGGTACTTGTAGTGATTTTGCTTATTGGCTGCGGACTCATACCATTGATATTGCTTTCTTTTTGCAGCAAGAAAGTCATCATCCTGAACTAATCACCCATACTCTTTTTCGAGACCCCATGGTTATTGCCGCTGGCGCTGATCATCCTCTTATCCAAAAAGGTACAATAACCCCCTCTGACCTGCATGGTGAAACTTTAATTTTAAGTGAAAATGGCTGTAGCTATCGGGTAGTATTAGAAAGCATCTTAGCTGCCACCGGTGCATACCCAGCTTCTATACTAGAATTTAGTAGCGTAAGTGCTATGAAACAATGTGCTATCAGTGGTCTTGGAATTACATTACTGCCAATGATTGCAGTATCTACAGAAATCACATCTAGTCAATTAGTAAACTTAAATTGGGTTGGACCTGACTTCAATATTTACGCACAAGTTGGCTATCATAAAGACAAATGGCTATCACCAGCCCTTTCTGCTTTTTTCAACTTAGCAATTGAAATATTCAGCCATAAAACTAAAACCCTCGCATAATCTGCGAGGGTTTTTAGCATCATGATACTTTTTGAATCAGAACTCTATTTACGCGCATAAAATCAGCTTCCGTAATAATAAAGTCATATCCTTCATAAGAAATTTTTCGATTTACCTCAAGGGGCAACTCCGTTCTTGCACAAATCCAGCCACCAAGAGTATCTACATCTTCTGTTGGAAGCTGTAAATCAAAAAAGTCATTAAATTCCTCTATGAGAATACGTCCATCTACTAAGTGAGCATCTTTCTCATGAGTTTCAATTAGGGGACGTTCATCATCAAACTCATCATGCATTTCCCCTACGATTTCTTCCAGAATATCTTTTACGGTAACGAGTCCAGCAGTTCCACCATATTCATCTATAGCAATTGCTATCTGTGCCTTATTTTTCTGCAGAAGTTTTAAAACAGAACTAATCTGCATAGATTCAGGTACAGCAAGTACATTTCTCGTAATACTTTCCAAATCAGGCTTAGCAGTTAGTGCAAGTGGCGATAAAAGATCTTTGATATGAATAAAGCCAATAATATTATCTTTATTTGAATCACATACAGGATATCGTGTTTTCCCTTCCTGTATAGCGACTTCTAGGTTATCCTCATAAGACTTTTTGATGTCCAGGCATATCATATCTGTACG
Organism: Pelosinus baikalensis; assembly: GCF_020819555.1. Taxonomy (NCBI): domain Bacteria; kingdom Bacillati; phylum Bacillota; class Negativicutes; order Selenomonadales; family Sporomusaceae; genus Pelosinus; species Pelosinus baikalensis. The sequence goes on along the minus strand of NZ_JAJHJB010000005.1, from coordinate 148,046 downwards.
TGGAATCATTACCTCACGAGCATGTCTTTCTGCAAAGTCAAATATATTATCCATTAGGGTTAATTCCGTCTGATTTATAAAACCTTGCCTGTGACTCTCTTCCATAAGGATACGTATTTCTCCTTCTGTATGGGCAGATTCACTATCTGTTGCAGGCTCAACACCTAATAATTTCAGAAACTGATTAGCCGTTCCATTCATAAACCAAATAAAAGGATACATGATCTTATAAAAGGCAATTAAAGGTGGTGCTGCCCACATGGTAACTTGCTCCGCCTTTTGAATTGCCATTGATTTCGGTGCCAATTCTCCCAAAATAATATGCAGAGAAGTAATCACAGAAAAGGCAATCACAAAAGAAATGGTTGCAATGATTTCTTGCGATAAACCAAATGCCAAAAGCAGTGGGGCAATTATGCTGGCAACTGCCGGTTCACCTACCCAACCTAACCCAAGAGAAGCTAAAGTAATCCCTAGCTGACATGCTGACAAATAAGCATCCAAATTTTTGGTTAATCGCTGCGCAAATTTCGCTCTAACATTTCCCTCTGAGATCAACGTTTCTATCCGAGTGCTTCGAACCTTAACCATAGCAAATTCTGCTGCAACAAAGAATCCATTTAGCATAACCAAACCTAAAACTAAAATTGTATTAAACAGTATAGACGCAGGGTCCAATAAATATCCCTATTATCCCTCATCCATTGGGGAAATAGGACACCTCCTCTATTATATATATATTGTAACATTATACCACATTTTTTAAATTATTTAAAATAGATCTAGCCTCTATTCGATTAATACTACACTCCATTAGAGCAATACATCTTAATTTTCTTAGAAACCCTCTATGTATCTTCTTATATTACGTATTTTTTCCCTTTAAAACGATATTTAAATATCACGATCTTTTAACATCGTCAAAATACAAAAAAAACTTCGCATAAATACGAAGTTCTAATTTACGTGGTGCCGAGGACCGGAATCGAACCGGTACGGAGATTTCTCTCCGACGGATTTTAAGTCCGTTGCGTCTGCCAGTTCCGCCACCCCGGCATAAATCAATATGCCAAACTGTTTAAGGCAGTATATAAAACTTTGAGTTGGAGGCGGCACCCAGATTTGAACTGGGGATAAAGGTTTTGCAGACCTCTGCCTTACCACTTGGCTATGCCGCCTTTAATGGAGCGGGAAACGAGATTCGAACTCGCGACCCTCGCCTTGGCAAGGCGATGCTCTACCGCTGAGCTATTCCCGCATTTAAATGGTGCCTCAGGACAGAATCGAACTGTCGACACGAGGATTTTCAGTCCTCTGCTCTACCGACTGAGCTACCGAGGCATTTAAAATTGAATGGCGACCCAGATCGGATTTGAACCGACGACCTCCGCCGTGACAGGGCGGCATTCTAACCGCTAAACTACTGGGCCACTGTATAGTCACAATGTCTATTGTACTATGTTACATCTAGTGTGTCAACTGTTTTTTGAATGCCACATGGATTTTTTTTTTACCAGCTACATTCCTTAGCCACAGATATTATTATAGCACATAACCTTTTATTGTCAAGTACTTTCGTAAATTAGATTTTCTTATTGCCCTAAAACTTTCTTAATTGTTTCAATGACTTGAGTATTATCAAAAGGCTTTACAATGAAATCTGATGCACCGGCATTAATCGCATCCGTAATAATAGATCTTTGCCCAAGCGCAGTGACCATTACAATTCTAACCAAAGGATTTTCCTCAAAAATATGTTTGACTGCTTCTATTCCATCCATTTTAGGCATGGTAATATCCATCGTTATTAGATCAGGTTTATGATGCCGATAAAGTTGCACCGCTTCCATGCCATCCCCAGCTTCACCAACTATCTCATGACCATTGTCAATCAATACTTTTTTTAGCATCATGCGCATAAAAGCAGAATCATCACAGACTAATATTCTTGCCACTTAAATTCAAACCTCCTACAATTAACAACTATCATATCTAGTTTTTTCTTTACATAACTCCATCTTAATTTAATTGTATTCTTATCTTTTCCAATTCCGTTGTCAAATGACTTGCAACAAGTTTTTGTAAGTCAGCTAAATCTTTTGTATCAAAAATAGCTAATATGATTGGGGTTCCCTTTATACGCGTCTCTCCAAAAAATTCATCTCTAAATACGTTGTAATAAATAGTTAAATTACTTTTCAATTCAAAATCGCTATAATCGACGATGATATAGGAGCCATTGATCACTTTTACAGGCTCATCTGGTTTTATAAATAACTCAAAACCGAGCAAAGTTTGAGGCAAATCTTCTTTAAACGACCAATCCATTATTTTTTTTTCATGCACGATGCTCTCTATATTTTCTCTAGTGAAAAAACTTAATTGGGTTAAGACACCTTTGAGTCGTTGAATTAATATTTTTTCTAGTTGTTGTATATCTCCAACAATAAAATTCACATCAAAATATTCGATTAGACCAATCACTACACGAGCAAAATATTCTTTTGTCGCTTGATCATATAAAACGGAAAAACTTTTATGTTCTTCTTTATTTTGATACGTAAATATACAATACTGTGTATCACGTTTCTCCAACTCAATTAATAGTGTAAATTTGCCAAACTCCTTCGGTAATTTCTTTAATAATTCCCATTCGTCTACTTCTGCTATGATTTTTTCCATATACAACAATACCTTTCACTCTGGACTACTCTTACTTATTCTGTATTCATACTTAAAAACCTGCTGCTTTATCACCAAATATAATAAAAATGAATATCATGTCATAACTCAATCAAATCGATTAGGAGGGAAATCCATGAAACGCAGCATAAAGATCATAACAATAATATTACTGGTACTCTTCATGACTGCCTGCAGCCAAAGTCCGACTACACACGATACAGCAAGCAACGGTCCTGCTTGGGCGCCAGCAGTATCACCATTGCCTCAAGAAACAGTTGTCAAAGTGGGCATGAAACAAGTTGTATCCGATGCAGGTATACTGATTGGCACGGCAAAGAACTATTACAAAGATCTAGGCATTAAAATCGAACCGGTGCAATTCAACACTGGACAGGAAATGATCAACCAATTAGCTGCTGGGCAACTTGATGTAGGCGCTACCGTTACATCTTCAGGATTATTTAACGCCATGTCTCGTGATATTCCTATAAAAATCGTTGCTGATAAAGGTATCAACCTTCCCGGGCAAGGCTATTATCGTCTTGTAATCCGCAAGGATCTAACAGATACGATAAAAGATTATAAAGATCTGCGAAATAAAAAAATTGCCATTGTTGGTACGGCCTCTCTTGATGAAATTGCGTTATCTAGAGTGCTACAAAAAGGAGCATTAACTATGAATGACGTTGATGTTCAGGTAATCCGCTCTTTTCCCGATATGCTGGTATCCCTCGGTAATAAAAGTATTGATGCAGCTATGATCATCGAACCTTTTGTCACTCTTAGCATAAACAAAGATTTGGCTGATCCATGGAAAGACCCTGTGGATTATGATCCCGATGCCCAAACAGCCTTGTTAGTCTATGGAACAAGTATGACAAAAAACCCCACTGTAGCTAACCGTTTTATGACTGCTTACATACAGTCATTGAGAGACTACAATGATGGTTTTGTAAAAAATAAAAATAGAACTGAGATCATTGATATTCTTTGTAAGTACTCAGTAATTAAAGACCCTGCTTTATATGAAAAAATGTTTCCCACAGGCTTAAATCCTAATGGGTATGTTCGCACAAAAGGCATTCTCTTGGATTTAGATTGGTATAAGGAAAATAACTTATTACAATCAGATATAAAGTATGAAGATGCCGTAGATAATCAATATGTCGATTTTGCAGTAAAAACCTTAGGAACATATCAATAATATAAACCTTAGCGCTTGGAGATGATAGCATGATAAAGCAAGAATATTCTTCGTTACTCATTCGAATACTGTCCATATTATCCCCATTGAGCATTCTCATTCTCTGGGAGGTCATGGCTCGTATTCATATTATTGATACCCGTTTATTATCCAGCCCCAGCTTAATACTGCATGCTTTCATTCCGCTTCTGTTGTCTGGTGAGTTATTATATAACACTGCAGTTAGTGTACAACGAGTGATATGGGGTTTTCTAGCTGGTTCTGCCCCTGGCATAGTATTGGGTATTGGTATGGGGTTATCTCCTCTAATCCGTTCAGCTTTTGAACCGATGATTGCTGCCACATACCCGATTCCCAAACTAGCTCTAATGCCCCTAATTCTATTAGTGTTTGGACTGGGCGAAACTTCTAAAATTTTCACAATTGCAATTGGTGTTTTTTATTTAGTTGTAATCAACACCATGGCTGGGGTATTAAGTATTGATAAAATTTATTTAGATGTAGCACAAAATTTTGGCGCCAACCGTAAAAATTTTTATCTTACCGTTGCTCTTCCCGGTGCTCTTCCGATGATCTTTGCAGGGTTGAAACTCGGTATGGGTATGGCTTTAATTCTAATTGTAGCAGCCGAACTTTCTGCTGCAAAAGCCGGGGTCGGCTGGATGATATGGCGAGCCTATGACATGTTTGCCATCGAGCAAATGTTTATAGCACTTATCACACTATCCCTTCTTGGCTATGTATTTTCTTTACTCCTTGATATGTTGGAAAATTGGGTTCTTCCATGGAAAAAACAAGTCTAATAAAGGAGATGCATATAATGGCCTATGAGAAAGAAAGCATCTCAGTTTCAAATCTCAGTAAAATTTTTAATACGAATTCTGGTCAAATCACAGCCTTACAAGATATTTCACTATCCATCGGCGAGGGAGAATTTTTCTGCATTGTAGGACCTAGCGGTTGTGGTAAAACAACGCTACTTCGCATACTAGCAGGGTTGGATAGTTCTTCAGGCGGCACTATCACTATCAAGCCAACCAATATAGATCGTCCTATCAATTCTATGGTTTTTCAAGAACAATCGATTTTCCCCTGGATGACAGTGATCGATAATGTTTCATACGGATTACGCATGCGCAATATACCCAAAAAGGAACGGTATGAAATAGCCAGGCATTATATAGAAATGATTGGTCTCAGTAAATTTACTCACGCCTATCCCTCCCAATTATCTGGTGGTATGAAGCAGCGAGTCAGCGTAGCTCGCGCTTTTGCTAACGATCCTGAAATCCTATTAATGGATGAACCCTTCGGAGCACTGGATGAACAAAATCGCATCCTCCTACAACATGAATTATTAAGAATCTGGGAAGAAACAAGGAAAACGACGGTTTTCATCACCCATAGTATCGATGAAGCCTTATGTTTAGGAGATCGAATCATGGTAATGAGTGCCAATCCAGGCATGATTAAAACGATCGTTAATAACGATCTCCCCCGACCTCGAAGGATATCTGAAATACGCACTTCACTACAATACAACCAGTTATTCCAGTCGATTTGGCTGATTCTAAGAGATGAAGTAACAAATAGTAAAAATAATTCTTTCACATAAAGAAAAAAGCAACCACAAATTTAGTGAGTTGCTTTTCACTTGTAACGAAAAATTTGAATAAACTTAAAAAACGACACGATAAAATATCGTGTCGTTTGCAAATTTCTGGCAGGGGCAGAAGGACTTGAACCCTCAACCAACGGTTTTGGAGACCGCTACTCTACCAATTGAGCTATACCCCTATGGAGCGGGAAACGAGATTCGAACTCGCGACCCTCGCCTTGGCAAGGCGATGCTCTACCGCTGAGCTATTCCCGCATAATAATGGCGACCCAGATCGGATTTGAACCGACGACCTCCGCCGTGACAGGGCGGCATTCTAACCGCTAAACTACTGGGCCACATTGTCGTGTCATTCACCGACTTAATTATAATAACACAACTTTATCTTAAATACAAGAGTTTTTAACGAATTATGTTAATTTCTTTTTATGATTCTATGATTACACTGTACTAATTATTTATAATTTTCGGCTGCCGCGTTTTGTTATTGGCAGATTTTGAGCACATGAAGGACAGTCTTCCGATTGATAGGTTTTTACATCCAAGTGCAACAAAGCTTGATGAGGTACACCAAAATCCGCTTTACCCCCGCTGCGATCTACTAATATACCTACTCCTACAGGAATCCCGCCATGTTCTCTAACAACATCAAGAACTTCTTGTACTGAACCACCTGTTGTAATAATATCTTCTACAATTAATACTCGTTCACCAGGCTGAATAACAAATCCTCGCCGCAAAGTCATTTTTCCATTTTCCCGCTCGGTAAAAATCGCACGAGTTCCTAAGTTCTTCCCTACTTCATGAGCTAATAAAATTCCACCAGTGACAGGACCGATTACTAATTCGACCTGATCTTGAACAAATCTTTCTGCCAACGCCTTGCATAATTTAGCTGTATGCTCTGGATATTGCAGTACTTGAAATTTTTCTACATATTGTGGGCTATGTAAACCAGAAGTCAATAGGAAATGACCTTCCAGGATGGCACCCGTATCGATAAATAACTGCTTTACTTCTTCTTCCTTCATGCTCGTTCCCTCATTTCTTGTAAAATGTCTTTCACAGCCTGCCTTGGGTTTGCCGCAGCAGTAATAGGTCTGCCGATCACCAAATGATGCGCACCATTTTTCAAAGCTCTTGCTGGCGTAGCAATGCGACTTTGATCATCAATCGCTGCACCACTAGGTCTTATGCCAGGTGTAACAATGATAAACTCATTACCGCATACAGCCTGAATTTGCGCAGCTTCCTGAGGAGAAGCCACCACTCCATCCATTCCTGCTTTTTGAGCTAATTGAGATAAATGAATCACCTGCTGCGACAAATCCACATTATACCCAAGAGCTGACCATTCATCCGCATTCATACTCGTTAAAATTGTCACGGCAATCAATTTCGGACGCTGCACCTGCATCTCATCGGCTTTGTTTTTTACCGCTCTTGCTGCCGCTTGCATCATAGCAAATCCGCCTGAAGCATGAACATTAAGCATCGTTGCACCTAACTGCGTTAGAGTCGCCAATCCTTGTCCTACTGTATTAGGTATATCATGCAGCTTTAAATCTAAGAATATGTCTTTATTCTGCTGACGCAGATAGGTAATTACTTGACTTCCTACACTATAAAAAAGTTCCATACCAACTTTATAATAGCTCACGCTATCCCCTAACTGTTCCACAAGTTGCTGTACGGTCTCCATGTTATGTACATCCAAGGCTACTATTAAGCGCTGATCACAACTCATTCATTCACTTCCAATACTTATAGATTCACTTTACCTACCAGTTCATTTACATGAGATAAACTACGCTGTTTTATATAGTCCTTCATTCCATCTGCCACAGACTGGACAGCGCAAGGATTGATAAAGTTTGCTGTTCCCACGGCCACAGCACTAGCACCTGCTAGCATAAATTCAATAGCATCCTCTGCGGTTACAATACCACCCATACCAATAACCGGAACCTTTACTGCCCGAGCAACTTGCCATACCATGCGTACCGCGATCGGCTTCACTGCTGGTCCAGATAATCCTCCTACTACATTTCCTAGTACAGGACGCCATTTATGAATATCAATCGACATACCTAATAAGGTATTAATAAGGGATATTGCATCGGCTCCAGCGTCTTCTACAGACTGGGCCATAGCGACAATATCAGTTACATTCGGAGATAATTTTACGATCACCGGTAAATCCGTATTGCTTTTTACTTGTTTTACTACTGCTGAGGCACTATCACAGTTAGTACCAAAAGCTATCCCTCCCTCTTTTACGTTAGGGCAGGAGATATTGAGTTCTACACCAGCGACATCAGCTACATTGAGGCGAGCAGCCAATTCACCATATTCTTCAACTGTATTGCCTGAAATGTTTACGATAACTGGTACATCATAGTCTTTTAGGCGTGGCAATATCGTGGATAAAAATTCATCTACCCCCGGATTTTCCAAACCGATAGAATTTAGCATACCAGCAGGAGTCTCGGCTATTCGCCGTCCCTGATTGCCGGACCTGGGCAATAGAGTTGTGCCTTTCACAACGACTGCACCAATTTTATTTAAGTTTACAAAATCTTTATATTCTAACCCAAAACCAAAAGTTCCAGATGCAGTCATAACAGGTGTTTTCATTTTAATTCCTGCAATGGTTACGCCAAGCATATCACTATCTCCGATGCTCATGACATCACCTCCTGTGCCCAAAAAACCGGACCATCTGTACAAACCTTTTTTCGCGATCCATCTTTCCCAGCACAAGTGCAGGATAAACAACCACCAATACCACAAGCCATATATTCTTCTAAAGATACTTGACAAGGGATATTATAGGTCTTAGCAACTTTCACTACACCCTCCATCATAGTCCTGGGACCACAGGTGTAAATCACATCAAATGCACCACTTTTTAATACTTCTGGCAAAAGATCTAAGGTTACACCACAACTGCCTAATGTACCATCATCTGTGGTAATGTGGATCGCATCACACTTGTTATGAAACATATCCGCCCAGAACATCTCTTCTTTGGTACGGCCGCCCATTAGTATTTCTATAGGGCGTGGACATAAGGCGCCAGCTAAAAACATTAGCGGCGCCAGTCCCATTCCCCCTCCAACCAATAGCGAACGTTGACCATGTATGACAAAGCCATTACCCAAAGGTCCCATACAATCCACAGAATCTTTGCTAGACAAAGCCGCCAAGCAAGCAGTACCTTGACCAACTACACGATATATGGTACTTACCGTACCAGTTATACGATCTGCGCTTGAAATACTAAGAGGACGGCGCAATAAAGGATAATAGGAATCAGCTACCCTAACATGGAGAAATTGACCTGGTACAGCTTGCGCTGCAATTTCAGGTGCGTATAGCACTAACTCTTTGACGTTAACACCAATCTCTGTATTGCGCACAATCCGGGCCTCAACCACCATCTTAGGCAAGACTATCCCCTCCACCAACGTAATCTTGTATTGCTAAAACATAAGATAAACGACGTTCTCGCATAAAAGTCAAAACCTCTACTACCGCTTTAGCAGTATCCATGGAAGTAAAACAAGGAATGGCATGTTCTACCGTTGCTCTGCGGATCTTATATCCATCTCGTTCTGGTTCTTTACCATGAGTCAATGTATTAATAACCATGTTAATTTTTCCCGTTTTAATCATTTGTATAATATCAGGTTTATGTTCATGCACCTTATCTACAAGAGTGACAGATAAGCCTAAGGATTGCAGGTGTCTTGCTGTTCCTCCAGTAGCTACCAGATGATATCCAAGATCGGCCAGACACTTAGCAAGTTCTCCGCCTTCTTGCTTATCTTTATCTGCTACGGTAAATAATACAGTACCATATTCAGGTACATTCATGCCCGCCCCAGTGATTGCCTTGTATAACGCCCTGGCATAGTGATAGTCAATTCCCATGACTTCACCAGTAGACTTCATTTCTGGCCCTAAGGAGATATCCACTTGCTGCATCTTCGAAAAAGAGAATACAGGCGCTTTTACTGCTGTATAAGGTTTAGCTGGCAGCAAACCAGACTTATATCCAAGGGAGATAAGGCTTTCTCCCATCGCCACACGAGTGGCCACATTTACCATTGGCACATCAGTTACTTTACTTAAGAAAGGAATGGTACGACTGGAACGTGGATTTACTTCAATTACGTATACCTGCTCCTCGACTACTACATATTGGATATTAATAAGTCCCTTTACATTAAGCCCCACTGCCAGCCTAGTAGTATAATCTACAATGGTATCAATAACTTCCTGAGACAAGGTTTTCGTTGGGTATACAGCAATACTATCCCCTGAATGAACCCCGGCTCGTTCCACATGTTCCATGATACCCGGGATAAAGACATCTTTACCATCAGAGATGGCATCTACCTCCACCTCTGTGCCTTGCATATAACGGTCCACTAGCACTGGATGCTCTGGCGATGCTTTTACCGCTCTGGTCATATAGTCTTTTAACTCTTCTTCTGTATAGACAATTTCCATAGCTCGCCCACCTAATACATAAGAAGGTCTAACCACTACTGGGTAGCCAATTTTATTTGCTTCTATAACTGCATCTATCCCATTTGTCACTGTAGATCCTTTTGGCCGTGGTATATTATTTTGTTCAAGGAGCTCATCGAATCTCTCCCGATCTTCTGCACGATCGATACTGTCTACACTGGTACCCAATACCTTGACACCAGCTTTTGCTAAAGGACCGGCTAAATTAATCGCCGTCTGACCGCCAAATTGCACAATAACGCCTTCAGGCTTTTCTTTATCAATAATATTCATTACATCTTCTGGAGTAAGAGGTTCAAAGTATAGGCGATCGGATGTATCAAAGTCAGTACTTACCGTTTCTGGATTATTATTTACAATAATCGATTCTAGCCCCATTTCTCTAAGTGCCCAGACTGAATGCACAGAACAATAATCAAACTCTACCCCTTGACCAATACGAATGGGCCCTGAACCTAATACCATTACTTTGCGCTTATGAGATACTGTTACTTCATCTTCTTGCGCATAAGTTGAGTAATAATAAGGCGTAGCCGCTTCAAACTCAGCTGCGCAAGTATCTACCATTTTATAAGAAGGTACTATATTTTGCGTTTTACGGGAAGATCGGATTTCTTCGGTGGAACTACCAGACAACGCTGCAATCGTTTTGTCTGTAAAACCCATCTTTTTGGCTTGTAGCATACGTTCCGAAGTAATCTCTTTCGTTTGCAGTAGTACTTCCATAGCAACAATGCCTTTGATCTTATTTAAAAAGAAAGTATTTACATTTGTAATTTTATGAATTTCATCCACTGAAATCTCTCTGCGCAATGCTTCTGCGATCATAAATATACGTTCATCATTGGCTATATTTAATTTTTCACGTACATCTTCATTTGATAAGTTAGCCATTTCGGGAATCTGCAAATGATTGACTCCGATTTCCAAAGAACGTACTGCTTTTAACAGAGCACCTTCAAAAGAGCGATCGATAGACATCACTTCCCCGGTAGCTTTCATCTGCGTACCTAAGATTCGATCAGCAAACATAAATTTGTCAAAAGGCCAGCGGGGAAATTTAACTACTAAATAATCCAATGTTGGTTCAAAGCAGGCCATTGTTTTTTTCGTAACTGCATTTTGTATTTCATCAAGATGATAGCCAATCGCAATCTTACTAGCCACTTTCGCAATGGGATAACCAGTGGCTTTTGAAGCCAGGGCACTTGAACGGCTTACCCGAGGATTTACTTCAATAACATAGTATTGATTGCTATGAGGATCAAGAGCGTATTGTGCATTGCAGCCACCTTCGATTCCCAATTCTCGAATAATTTTCAGTGATGCAGTTCGCAGCATCTGATACTCATGGTCACTAAGGGTTTGTGATGGGGCTACTACAATACTATCTCCCGTATGAATGCCTACAGGGTCAAAGTTTTCCATATTGCATACTACAATACAATTGTCTGCCGCATCCCGCATGACTTCATATTCAATTTCTTTCCAGCCAGCGACACTGCGTTCAACGAGTACTTGACCAATCATACTATACTTTAGCCCGCGAATAACGACATCAATCAGTTCACTTTCGCTATTCACAATACCACCGCCAGCGCCTCCCATAGTGTAAGCAGGGCGCACAATGATCGGATAACCAATTTTTCGAGCAAATTGACAAGCACTTTCTACATCTTCTACGGTAATACTCTCTGGAACAGGCTGGCCGATGGATTGCATCGTTGCTTTAAACAGTTCACGATCCTCAGCTTTTTTAATAGCTTCTAATGAAGTCCCCAGTAGTTCTACATTAAAATTGGCAAGTACACCATTCTCATACAAATTAACAGCCAAATTAAGCCCTGCCTGACCACCTAAGGTTGCCAAGAGACCATCGGGACGTTCTTTCGCAATAATCGCTTCTAGAAAATCAGGAGTTAAAGGCTCTATATATACACGGTCTGCAACATTGGTATCTGTCATAATCGTAGCCGGATTACTGTTGACCAACACGACTTCCAATCCCTCTTCTTTTAGAGCACGGCAAGCTTGTGTACCTGCATAATCAAACTCCGCCGCTTGCCCAATTACAATTGGCCCAGATCCAATTACCATTACTTTCTTAAGATATTTCTTTTTCGGCATAATTATACTCCCTTCGGCAACAGCGCCGTAAATTCATCAAACAAATACGTATTATCGTCGGGTCCTGGCGATGCTTCCGGATGATACTGCACCGAAAATACTGGTAATTCTTTGTGACGCATCCCTTCTACAGTATTATCATTTACAGATCGATGAGTGATCGATACATCTATATTTTTCAAAGAAGATTCCTCTACCGCATATCCATGGTTTTGGGACGTAATATGCACTCTGCCTGTCAATAAGTTTTTTACAGGCTGATTGGAACCCCGATGACCAAACTTCATTTTATAGGTATCGGCACCTAAGGCTAAAGCTATCAGCTGATGCCCTAAGCAAATACCGAATATCGGTTTCTTACCAATTAATTCTTTTATCGTTTCAATAGCGTAAGGCACATCTTTAGGATCTCCTGGCCCATTTGATAAAAATATACCATCCGGATTCAGCTTTAAAATTTCCTCAGAAGTTGCATCTGCTGGTAAAACCGTCAATTTACAGCCAAGATTATGAAGGGAATTTAAAATATTTCTTTTTATGCCAAAATCCATTACCACAATGTGAGGCCCACTATTCTCCATCACATAAACCTCTGGAGTGGTTACTTCCTGTACTTCTTTCATCACGGGTACTAGGTCGAAATATTTTTTTACGACTTCTTCACTAGCATCCTCTGGGACAATAACACCTTTCATCGTCCCATTCGAACGAATACGCCGGGTAATGGCCCGAGTATCCACTCCATATATGCAAGGAATTTTATTCTCTGTCAGATATTGTATCAACGTATTTTCACATTGATAATTGCTGGGCTCTTCACAAAGCTCGCTAATAATAAAACCTCTTACAAAAGATTTTCTTGATTGCTGAAACAACTCTGCTACGCCATAATTTCCAATCAAGGGGTACGTCAAGGCTACGATTTGTCCACAATAAGAAGGGTCGGTTAATATTTCTTGATAACCTGTCATCCCTGTATTAAATACCACTTCACCAACAGCAGTACTGTCTCCTACTAATGTCCCGTAAAACACAGACCCATCTTCTAATATAAGTTTTCCTTTCATATACACACCTTACCCTTACGCATCACAAATTTACCACTTACTATGGTGGCAACTGCTTTGCCCTTTAGTATTTTTTTATCAAATGGAGTATGCTTGCCTTTTGTATAAAAAGCACTACTATCTACAGTCCATTCTAATTCAGTATCAATAATAGCGATATCTGCTGGCGCACCTGCTTTTAAACTGCCTGCATCGATATTCAATATTGAAGCTGGGGCAGTTGACATCTTTTCAACAATCTCAACCAATGTAAATTTTCCAGTATGGTAAAGATCGGTCAGAATGACTCCCACTGCTGTTTCAAGGCCTGCAAATCCAGGTGGAGCCTGTCTAAATTCAATATCTTTTTCTTCAAAAGCGTGAGGTGCATGGTCTGTCGCAATGGCATCCAAGGTTCCATCTTTTAACCCTTCTAACAAGGCAGCAACATGATCTGCAGAACGCAGGGGCGGATTCACTTTAGCTGCTGTATTAAATGTTTTGACCGCTTCATCCGTTAGTGTCAAATGATGAGGCGTTGCTTCAGCAGTAACTTTTACGCCACGTTTTTTTGCTTGACGAATTAATTCTACTGCCCCTTTACTACTTACATGAGCAATGTGCAGGCGGGAATCTGTGTACTGGGCGAGCATGATATCCCGAGCCACAGCAATATCTTCTGCAACTGAAGGGCGCCCCTTCATTCCTAACATAGCCGAAATGGCACCTTCATGCATAACTCCCTCATCCACTAAAGACTCATCTTCAGCATGAGAGATCACAGGACATCCAAACATGCTTGTATATTCCAGGCCTATTTTAAAAAGGCGATTGTTATCCAAGGAACTTCCATCATCAGAAATAGCCACCGCACCAGAAAGTATCATATCACCAATTTCAGCTAATTCTTTGCCTTGCTGTCCTTTACTCAAGGCACCAATCACCTTCACATTGACGACTCCTTCCAGCTGGGCTCTATGCAATATTCCTGAGACTATAATTGCCTGATCCACTACCGGTTTTGTATTGGGCATGCAAGCAATAGTAGTGAAGCCTCCCGCCGCCGCCGCTTTCGTACCTGATGCAATATCTTCTTTTGCCTCTAAGCCTGGTTCTCGCAAATGTACATGCATATCAACAAATCCAGGAGCAATCACCAATCCTTGGGCATCAAAAACTTCTACTCCTGTCGTACTTAAATTCTCCCCGATTTGCGAAACAAGACCATTTTCAATAAGTAAATCGGCTACCTGATTATAATTCTGAGTAGGATCAATAATAGTTCCACCTTTAAGCAGTAGTTTCAATGTTCTTACCTCCTGTCAGCACTAAAAACAAAGCTGCCATTCTGATTGCCAATCCATTCTTTACTTGCTCCTGAATAACAGATTGATCACCATATGCTACATCAGGAGATATTTCTAATCCTCGATTCATAGGACCAGGATGCATAATCAATGCATCTGGTTTAGCTAAATCCAAGCGTGCTTGATTAATACCAAAAATGCGAGCATATTCTCGTGCTGAAGGAAATAATCCTTTATGCTGCCGCTCTCGTTGAATGCGCAGTACATTTACAACATCAGCTCCCTCAAGAGCCTCTTCTACCTTATTATGCACATGTACTCCAACTTCCTGTATATAATAAGGCATTAATGTTTTAGGCCCTGCTAAATGTACTTCGGCTCCCATTTTTAAAAGTCCCCAAATATTGGATCTAGCAACTCGACTATGAAAGATATCACCAACGATAGCTACTTTTAATCCATCGAGTTTTCCTTTGACTTCTTTCATCGTAAACATGTCCAGCAATCCTTGAGTAGGGTGTTCGTGAGCACCATCTCCAGCATTAATGATTACAGGCGACGCTACGTTGGCTGCATATTGTGCTGCCCCTTCTGCTTCATGGCGCATAACAATTACATCAACGCCCATAGCTTCAACCGTATATAAAGTATCTCTAAGACTTTCACCTTTTGTCACGCTGCTGGCACTAGCAGTGATATTAACCACATCTGCTCCCAAGTATTTACCTGCTAATTCAAAAGAAGTGCGTGTCCGAGTACTGGCCTCAAAAAACAGGTTTACAATTGATTTCCCTCTTAATGTAGGTACTTTTTTGATATCTCGATCAATAATCCCCTTCATTTGACATGCTGTCTCTAAAATCACTTCTATTTCAGGCACTGTCATCATTTCAAGACCTAAAATATCTTTGCCGCGTAATGATATCTGGCGTTTACTCACTGTGACTCCTCCTTATATAAAAAACTCCTTACTATATACGCAAGGAGTTTCAATAACAACAAGACAAGCTTGTGCCAAACAAACATCCTTGCCAAACTCTCTGGATTAGCTTAAAGGATAGTATTTGTATTTTTTCTATAGAATACGCCCTACTAATATTAATTACAATACAGCAATTTATATTTATGCATGTTTTGCTCATATATATACTATCAAATTATTGAAATGATTGTCAATCCTTTTAACAAAACATAAAAAACCTTCTCACGTGTGGCAACGCAAGAAGGCATAAATATACACTACTCTATTAAATGTCTCCTTTGCAGCCTCACAGGACTACGTTAAAGGCAGTATTCTATTGAATATACTATATCAAACCAGTGTATATTTGTCAACAATATTAAGCATTACATTATAATATTGATTTAACCACCCATTAGCATAAAAATGTAGACTTTAGGTAGAATTTTTATTGTCCTTGTATCTTACTCTCATTTATTTAGCAACTCAACTTGATAAAGAGGTCTTTCTTTGTTATAATAAAAATCACCACAATATTAGTACCAGATTCTATTATCTAGTTATATTATTTGACATACAATTTTATTTTTTTAAATTTCATTGCAAAAGGTAGATGAAAAGACTCTATCCTTGCAAAAAATTGGAGGCAATAAAAATATGGCAACTGTTTTCGAAAAAATTAATGAGTTAAAAAGAAAACAAGAAAAGATTAAGCAAGGTGGAGGAGAAAAGCGCATTGAAAAGCAACATGCGAGCGGCAAACTTACCGCCCGTGAACGCATAGCTAAACTTCTTGATCCTAACACTTTTATTGAATTTGATCAGTTTATCAAACACCGTTGTAATAATTTTGGCATGGAAGAACAGGAAAATCCTGGCGAAGGAGTTATAACTGGTCATGGCACTGTCAATGGTCGCTTAGTATTTGTATTTGCACAAGACTTTACTGTCGTCGGTGGTTCCCTAGGCGAAATGCATGCAGCTAAAATTGTAAAGGTCCAAGAAATGGCCTTAAAAGTGGGAGCTCCTATTATTGGAATTAATGATTCGGGCGGTGCACGAATTCAAGAAGGTGTTGATGCATTAGCAGGATACGGTGATATATTTTTCAATAATACCATGGCTTCAGGAGTGATTCCTCAAATCTCAGTTATTATGGGTCCATGTGCTGGTGGAGCTGTCTATTCTCCTGCACTCACTGATTTTGTTTTTATGGTGGATAGGACGAGTCAAATGTTTATCACAGGACCACAAGTTATAAAGACTGTTACTGGTGAAGAAGTCTCTGCCGAGGTATTAGGCGGTGCAATGACTCATAATTCCACATCAGGGGTTGCCCACTTTATTGCTGCCAATGATGAAAATTGCCTAGAGCAGGTTCGTTATTTATTAAGTTTTTTACCAAGTAACAATCTTGACTCTTTACCTAAATACGAAACTACAGATGCACCAAATCGTATGGATGAAGCCTTAAATACTGCAATCGCTGATGATCCTTCAATTCCCTATGATATGAAAAATATCATCAGAATGATTGTTGATACTGGTGATTTTTATGAAGCTCAACCTTTTTTCGCACAAAATATCATCACTTGTTTTGCTCGCATGGACGGTCGAAGTGTAGGAATTATTGCAAGTCAACCTAAAGTAATGGCTGGATGTATGGATATTAATACATCGGATAAGTGCGCTCGCTTTATCCGCTTTTGCGATGCCTTTAATATTCCTTTAGTGACTTTAGTAGATGTCCCTGGTTTCCTGCCGGGCACTAGTCAAGAATATGGCGGAATCATTCGCCATGGCGCTAAGGTCTTATACGCCTATTCTGAGGCAACCGTTCCTAAGGTTACTGTTATTACCCGCAAATCCTATGGCGGAGCATATATTGGTATGTGCTCAAGACACCTCGGAGCCGATATGGTATTCGCTTGGCCAACAGCAGAAATTGCCGTAATGGGTCCTGCTGGAGCAGCCAATATTATTTTTCGAGGAGATGCAGAGGTGGCAGAAAAAACACAAAAATACGTAAATGATTTTGCAACGCCTTACAAAGCTGCTGAACGGGGCTTTGTTGATTATATTATTGAACCTAAAGAAACGAGAATCCGTATCATCGAAGCTCTTAACATGCTCAAAACAAAAACAGAAACTAGACCCGCAAAAAAGCACGGCAATATCCCTCTGTAAAAGCAAAAGCTCTACATTTTATGCAGCATACCCGAAAAAACCTTCTCCTCATTCTAAAAAAGGAGAAGGTTTTTTCATGCGAATGGCAAATAGTATGACAATGACTTGCTATGCTCAATACTATTATTAATTTCTTCGTGATAAAATAAGCTTTAAATTATAGAAAGAAGGATTCTACCATGAATAACAAACAATTTGTACTACAAAATTTATTACTGTATCGCAACATTCTCTCCGACAGCATTATAAAAAAATTACAGTTTCTCTGGGAAAGGAATTGCCCTCATTATACATACTATGAATTATATAGTGAACTTTTAATCAAGGCGGAACAATTGCGTTTAGAGGGAGATCTACTAAAAAATTACATTATTTATTTAGTTTCTAAAGATGAAAATCTATTTAGTAAAACTGCTGAAAAGAGCAATGGAACGCTAGATACAAGTTCCACTTTATATCAGGCAGCATTACATGATTGCAAAGTTTTAAAAAATTTTCTAATTCGAGATTTACCTACTATAACGGGAAAAGATAGCATCGATTTAATTCATAATTTTGTACCAACCGTGTACAGTAAAGCGACAAGTAATATATCAACCCTTTATAATCACTTTGCTACAGAATCCACCCCACTTGATGTTCTGGTTCAGGAACTAATGAATCATTATTCTTGCTATTCTTGCGGCATCATGTCCGACTATACCGCTTTGCGCTGGAACAGCAGTACAGGCCTTACAGGAATAAAGAATTATGATACCATTCAGCTGCAAGATATAACAGGATATGAGCACCAAAAAGAAACATTGCTACAAAATACTCTTGCCTTTCTTAATCATAAACCAGCAAATAATATTTTACTGATTGGTTCCCCAGGAACAGGAAAATCATCTTCTGTTAAGGCACTCTTAAATGAACCTATTATCAAAAATCTTCGTCTCATAGAAGTTTCTAAATTAGAGCTAAAATCTTTAAATCAATTACTGGGGATTCTCAGGGAATATTCTCAGAAGTTCATTATTTTTCTTGATGATTTATCTTTTGAAGAATTTGAAATTGAATATAAATATTTAAAATCCATTATTGATGGCGGCGTGGAAAGAACCCCCTCCAACGTTCTGATTTATGCCACTTCTAACAGAATGCATTTAATCAAAGAAATGATCGAAAAGGAAATTCAGATGATGTACATCGCTTTGATACAGTAAATGAAAAGTTGTCCTTGTCAGACCGTTTCGGCATCACTCTCACCTATTTGTCCCCAAGTCAAGTAGAATACCTTATTATTGTAGAGCAACTGGCAATAAAAAATAAAATTAACCTGCCATTAGAACAATTGCAGGCTGCAGCACTAAGATGGGAACGGCAGCATAACAGACGTTCAGGACGAACAGGACAACAATTTATTAATCATCTTTTAAGCCAGAGATAACGCAAAAGACCTTAGCTCTAAAGCTAAGGTCTTTTGCGTTGTATATATATTTTTAAAAAAATCTGCAAATCATTATAGATTATCAATCTGCCAATGGATGGGACTTTTTCCCCTTGATGCTAAAATTGTATTTGTTTTCGAAAAAGGCTTGCTTTTAAAGAAACCTCTGCATGCAGATAATGGACTAGGATGAACCGATTTAATAATATGGTGATTCTTATTCGTAATTAAGTTTGTCTTAGACTGAGCATTACTTCCCCATAAAATAAATACAATGGGTTCTTCTCTTTGGTTTAACAAGCTGATAATCTTATCTGTCACCTGTTCCCACCCCATATTTCTATGAGAATTCGCTTGCCCTGCTAAAACAGTAAGAACGGTATTAAGAAGCAACACACCCTGATCTGCCCACCGCTTAAGATAGCCATGATTCGGTATATAACAATCTACATCATCTTTTAGCTCTTTATAAATATTCATTAAAGATGGCGGAGCCTGGATTCCCGGTTTCACCGAGAAGCTTAATCCATGAGCCTGATTCGGCCCATGATATGGATCTTGCCCCAATATGACCACTTTTACATTCTGATAAGCTGTATAATGGAGAGCATTAAAAATATCATATTTATTTGGATAAACAGTCTTGGTTCGGTATTCTTGTATTAGAAATTGCCGCAGGTTTAAGTAATAGTCTTTTTTAAATTCGTCTTCAAGCAATTCTTGCCAATCATTTTTAAATATTATCATATTTCATCACCGTTTTTTATTATAGCATACATAAAAAGTTAATTAAATAGCTATAAAACACGATTTTCGTCCTTTTTACCAGCCACACAGCCAGCTGGTTCTTTACGAAAAAAGCCTTTAGAAAAATTCTAAAGACTTTTCAAGAGCGATTCGGCAAAATAACGAATGCGAACTATTCCTTCTGCATAGACCGAATCTTTAATTTTATATTTTTTATTTTTTTAGATTTTCTTCACTTTCTAAACCATCAAAAGAAATATCAGGTGCTCCACAAGTGAAAGGAGTGTTACAGAACGGACAGTTTGTTGGTAATTATCCCTTTTCTGTTGAAATGATAAAGGGATAATGGCAATTGTCACATAGATATTTCTTAATCGTTATAACATTTGTATACATTTAAATCCCCTCCTACTATTTACAACATTATTGTCGGATAATTCTTACATCTTCCTTGTTATTATTTTAACATACTTATTTTGTTAAAACAATAACTTTCTTTTTACGAATACAGTAGTATACTCTTTTAAAATATGATTTGGGAAAATGGCAACAGCTGACCTTATATCCTTCTAGGAAATTCATAATCACGCTCGGCAAAAGATGTATACATAAAATTAAAAAGCTTATAAGCAAAAGCCTATAAGCCATTAGTTAAGGTTTGGTGCGGTAGAATGGATTTGAACCATCACGAGGTTGCCCCCGCCAGCCCCTCAAGCTGGTGCGTCTGCCGTTCCGCCACTACCGCGCATGAAATATGCAAGCATATTTGTTTAACAAAATAAACATTGTAAAGTTGGTGCGGTCGAGAGGACTTGAACCTCCACGAAGTTTCCCTCACTAGAACCTGAATCTAGCGCGTCTGCCGTTCCGCCACGACCGCATAGTAAACTACTTCAGCACAACTTTATAGAGTTTTGTTTTACCGACATATACTATTATACCTTTTCATAACAAAATGTCAACAAGATTTTCAATTATCTTTGTAAATTGGTTTTCTCTTCCTGTTACTTTGCTGCAAAACCCCATTGCCAAGCATTCCACAAATTACCGGAGGGGGTTGGATTGGCCTGATAATTCATAACCTTCTTTTTTACCACATCGATATTGTTTCTAAAATAAAGGGGTATGATTGGACATTCTTGTATAATCAAATCCTGAATACGAAAGGATATTTGTTTACGTTTTTCAATATCGACAGTACGGATACCTTGATCTGTCAAAGCATCAATTTCTGCATTTCTCCAACCAGAGTAATTCTGACCATCATATTGATTGTTTCTATTTGGTATTTTTTTAGAGTTCCACAAATTAAAATTATTCGGATCAACCCCAGCAACCCAGGCATACATAACTGTTTCAAACCGACGATTCTTTAAAAGATCATCAAAGAAAATCTTTCCCTCTACCATCTTAACTTCTGCTTGGATGCCAACTTCTTTTAATTGATAGGATATAGCTTGCGCTACGAGCTCTCGTGTTTTATGTCCCGTTGGCACACTGAGGGAGAATGATAACTTACGTCCATCTTTTGCAAAAATTCCATCCGTTCCTTGCTGCCAGCCAGCTTGAGATAAAAGTTCGCGAGCTGCTGCGACATCATGTGTAACTGGCGTTATTGCAAGGTTATATCCCCAAGATAAAGGGGATTGATCACTTACAGCTGTACTTGCTGAATTTTTCAACACATTGGCAATAAGAGCTTGCTTGTCGATACCTAAAGCAATCGCTTGCCGTACCTTCACATCCTGAAATAAGGTATTGTCTAAATTAAAGTCAACATGCTCCCAAATCATGTTAGGAGTACTGACCACCTGAATACCTTCGATACCTTTTATTTGATCGATTTGAGATGAAGGTACATTAGTCACAATATCCAATGCGCCAACTTTTAGTTGACTGAGCATAACATTCGTATCAGGTATGACTTTATAAAGGATGGAATCAAGGTTAGGCTTACCGCGATAATACGCTGTATTAGCTTCTAATAAAAGAGCTTCGGACATATGCCATTCCTTAAGTCTAAAAGGGCCTGTACCAATAGGAGCTCGATTGAAAGAAGACTTATTAATGTCTTCTTTTTCTAATATATGCTTTGGCAAAATACTCTTAAACAGGGTTAAATAAGGTGGATAATATTCTCTATAGTGTATAATCACCGTATAGCTGTCAGGAGTATCAATAGCCTGAATTTTATCATATCCTTCTCTAGATATTACATTAACTCCTGAATTCATAATCATCTGCCAAGTAAATTTAACATCTTCTGCAGTAAAGGATTTACCATCATGCCAAGTTACACCATGACGAAGTTTATATTTTATCGTTAAGCCATCGGGGCTTACTCCGCCATTTTGCAAAGTGGGAACTTCAAGAGCAAGATCCGGCAGCCATTCTCCCCTTGCATCATTTACTATCAAGCTGCTAAAAATCAAACTACTGACCTCTGCAGTTGCTAAAAGATCGGATAATAATGGGTTTAATGTGTTTGGTTCTTGCAAACTACCATAAACTAATTGCCCGCCTGGTTTGATCTCATTCTTTGGAGAATCTGGCAGGGTTTTAGAACTGCAACCACTTGCCAGCATAACAAGCATTAGCAGACACAGCATTATACTACATCTGCGACTAAGCATCATTACAATTCTCCTCAGAAGAGCCAGATTAATCATCTCGTATCTTACTGACACTATTCTTCCATATCGCAAAGCTACCGCTCTCCTATCTACCATATAACTCCTGATAGCGCTTTTTACTATATAAAACTCGATCTACATATTTTTTAGTTTCTCCAAAGGGGATTTTTTTAGAGTCATGAAATGACATATCCCATGCATATTGCCCCATCCACTGCTTTACATTGCCCCTGCCACCATTATAAGCAGCTAACATTAATACTTCATTACCTTTAAATTCTTTTTTTAAAGATGCTAAATACCACGTTCCCATACTAATACTTATTTCAGGATTTTCTAGCTGCGTAGTAGTAAAGTCATTATTTTCCATCTGTTCGGCTACCCATTTTGCCGTTTCAGGCATCATCTGCATCAATCCTAAAGCTCCCTTAGGAGACACGGCTTTTGTATCGAATTTACTTTCTGTTCGTATCACACCAGCAACAAGAAAGGGATCCAACTCTCTTTCCAGAGCATACTGGTACACAATATCCTGGTAAGGGAAAGGGTAAATATATTTTTTTTGAAACCAGTCAGTATTATATACTCCATATCCAATAATGGCCAATATTACTATATTCCTCACCAGGACTTTCATCCAGGTTAAAATCCCCAAAAAAATCACTCCGTTACTATGTTAGTAGGTATCATCCTACAAAATTCTACTCAAAACACGCAGAAAGTAGAACAACTAATCATTCACGCCATAACATTATTCATTTTCTCACGTACATTCAGCCATGCTGTTATGACCTGCTGTTTCGTATTCTCAACATCTAACGTATTGTCAATTACCAAATGTGACCGCTTAGCTTTTTCAGTTATATTGAGTTGAGCATTAATTCGATCCATGGCCTCCTTGTTGGTTAACTGATTGCGAGAGATTAACCGCGAAAGCTGTACTGATGGATCAACGTAAACCACCCAAATTTCATCAACCTTACTTTGCCAACCTGCTTCAAATAATAATGGTATATCGATAACAACAGTCCTATGCCCCAGCTGTTCCGCCTTCTTAATGCAATTATCAACTTGTGCTTCAATATAGGGATGAATCATTTTCTCCAAGCAGGAGCGTTCCTTCGGATTTTGAAATATGATATTTCCTAACATTTTTCGATTCACATTTCCATCCGGCAGCATAATTTCATCACCAAAGTGAGCCATAATCGCAAGCAAGGCAGGCTGCTTAGGCATAACCACTTCGCGAGCTATTTTATCTGTATCAATAATGTAAGCTCCCAGTTTCGCCAACATGGAACTTACCGTACTTTTACCACTTGCAATCCCACCAGTTAGACCAATCACATACATGAAGCGTTCCTCCCACAATTACGGTGCTTATTTTTGACACTTTGGACAAAAATGAGTTCCACGGCCCGCTACCTCTTTACGATGGATCGGTGTGCCGCAAGAAAGGCACGGCTCATCTTTACGTCCATATACGTTAAGGTGATACTGATGACTGCCACTTTTCCCATCGCCATCACGGTAATCACGGAAGGTCGTTCCTCCATGCTCTATACCATCTGCGATTACTTTATTAATCGCATGATACAATTTTTCATTTTCATTTTCACTTAAACTGCTAGCGATGCGTTCTGGATGGATACCAGCAATAGCCATGCATTCGTCCACATAGATATTACCCAATCCGCCTATATATTTTTGATTCAATAGGATCGCTTTAATTTTTCCATGGTGTTTTTTCAGCATTTCCGTTAAGTAAACTAGCGAAAATTCAGGGGTTAGGGGTTCTGGTCCCATAGTAAAAAGACCAGCAATTCTCCACAATTCATCAAAGGGCATTAAGTATAAGGTTCCCAATGTACGAGTATCCGCATATACCAATAAATCACCATTATCTAATTTAAATATAATGCGAGTAAACTTGTCTTTTTCTCCATCCCGTGTGATATATTGCAACCGCCCTGTCATGCGAAGATGTATAACTAAGACTTGCTTATCGTCTAAATGGAATAATAAATATTTACCTCTTCTCGCTACAGTCACAATTTTTCTGTTTGTTAATACAGCTTGAAACTCTGCAGATGAAGGCCATTTCACCAATCGCGCCAATAAAAACTCAACTTCTACAATTGTACGCCCTGAAATTTTATCTATGAGGCTGCGTCGAATGATTTCCACCTCTGGCATTTCTGGCATGTTTGACCTCCTAGTTCATGTCATTGATGTTATTTCGCATCTGCCCAATTTTTCCCGATCTTTACATCCACCACTAATGGAACTTTTAACGTAACACTTTGTTCCATTGCTTCTTTAACTATTTTAGAGACTTGCTCTACTTCACCAATAGGCACTTCTAATACCAATTCATCATGTACTTGCAATAGAATACGACTTTGTAATTTTTCTTTTTGCAATGCTCGATATACATCAACCATCGCTTTTTTTATAATATCAGCAGCCGTCCCCTGAATGGGAGTATTCATCGCCGTACGCTCTGCAAAGGAGCGCTGATTAAAATTCTTGCTATTAATATCAGGCAAATAGCGACGACGTCCCAGCAAAGTAGTAACATATCCCTGTTGATGAGCCGCACCAACGGCTTTGTCCATAAAGGCTTTCACACCATTATATTTAGTAAAATAATTTTCAATATATTGGCTCGCCTCTTTACGACTGACACCTGTATCACGTGATAAACCATAATCACTGATACCATAGACAATACCAAAGTTTACAGCCTTTGCTCTTGAACGCAATTCTGAAGTAACTTCTTCCATCGGAACTTCAAACACTTCTGCTGCAGTACGAGTATGCACATCTTGTTCTTTGGCAAAAGATTCAATGAGATTAGCATCACCTGACATATCAGCTAAAACTCTCAGCTCAATTTGAGAATAATCAGCAGACATCAGATAATCATACCCTGCACCAGGTATAAACAACTCTCGAATTTTCTTACCAATTTCAGTACGTATAGGGATATTCTGCAAATTTGGTTCCGAACTGCTAAGTCTACCTGTAGCCGTCACCATTTGATTGAAGGTAGTATGTATACGACCTGTTGCAGGAGAAATCAGATCAACCATTCCATCCAAATAGGTCGATTTAAGTTTGGCTAACATTCGATATTCTAAAATCGTATCCACAATAGCATGTTGGCCTGCTAATTTTTCCAATACCTCTGCGTCAGTAGAGTATCCAGTTTTTGTTTTTTTCATAACAGGCAGATTTAGTTTTTCAAACAGAATGACTCCTAACTGCTTTGGCGAGTTCACATTGAATGTTTCACCCGCACATTGATAAATCTTAGTTAATAATAACTCAATCTTTGCCCCAATTTCCACTGACATAATTTGCAAATATTCACGATCTACTTTAATTCCGTGATTCTCTACTACGGATAATACTTCAACTAAAGGAAGTTCTATTTCGTTAAACAAATGAATCAGCTCATTGTCGATTAGGTCTTGTTTTAATATAGGGTATATTTCATGTATGACTTCAATAGCCCATACAGCAAAAACAGGTTTATAATACATTTTCTGCCATTGAATCGTACTGAATTTTCCAAGATATTTTTCTTTCAGTATCGCAAGAGAATAGTCATTTGCAGTGGGTTCCAAAAGATATGCTGCTAATATCGTGTCAAATACAAGCCCTCCTAAGAAAGTGCCCATACTAGCGCATGCGTGATACATTTTCTTAGCATCATGAGTAACTTTCATGATCGTTGCATCTGGAAACAAAGTCAGAAATTCCTGCCACCCTGCCGTTTCACTGGAAATATATTTAATTTCCCCTTCCAGGATAATTGATATACCACCTACATGAACAGTAGGTAAAGCCCCTGTAATGATTGGATAAAATTCTAAGATTCCAGCTTTTCTTATCTGTGTAATTAAACCCGCCACCTCAGCAGCATCGGTTATTTCATCAATCTGAGGCAGCGCTTCTGCCTCTATTTCTTGCTCTTGCTCATGTCCAGGGAATATACTGTGCACTCGCGCTAGAAGACTTTTAAATTCAAATTTAGCAAAAAGTTCTTTCATTTTTTCAAGATTAGGATGGATTCTAAAATCATACTTTTCAAAGTCGATGGACATATCACATTTAATGGTCGCTAATTGTTTTGACAACAAGGCGATTTCTTTATTATTACGTAAGTTTTCCTGGAGTTTTTTCCCTGAAATATTTTCAATATTCTCCAAGACATTTTCGATAGAACCATATTCGACAATTAGCTTTATAGCCGTTTTCTCTCCGACCCCTGGAACGCCAGGAATGTTATCCGAAGCATCCCCCATTAAGCCCTTGAGATCAATTTGTTGCTGTGGGGTCACGTTATATTTAGCAAAAAAAGCATCTTTATCAAAAATGTCCATATCGGATATACCTTTTTTCGTTAGCATTACTTTGGTATGAGAATTAATCAATTGCAAGGCGTCACGATCGCCGGTAACAATGATCACATCGTGCCCTGCTTGTCCTGCTTTAGCCGCTAAAGTACCAATAATATCGTCGCCCTCATACCCTGCTTCTTCTAGCTCTCTAATTCCTAATGCTGCCAGCACCTCTTTCGTCAATGGAAATTGTTCCGATAACTCTCTTGGCGTAGGCTTACGCTGTGCCTTATATTCAGCATATACGTCATTACGAAAAGTAATTTTCCCTTTATCAAAAGCTACAACCATATAATCTGGTTTTAACTCACCGAGTAATTTTACCAACATAGTTGTAAAGCCATACACTGCATTTGTATATTGTCCGTTACCTGTAGTTAATGGGGGCAAAGCGTAAAACGCCCTATGTACCAAGCTACTTCCATCGATGATTATAAACTTTTCAGGCATATGCTTACCACCTTAATTAATAAATTTCAACTTTATATACTTAGCTAAACAGTTACAAAATCCCTTTATATTTCCTATTTTTTTTATTTAAAAAAGGATGCTGGAATAGAAGGAAATCTATCCCGGCATCCTTTTTCTATTTTATGCTAAATAAGTTACTTTTATCAGTACTCTAATAAATAACACTTTTTTATATTGATACTAATAACGCTACGTAATGCTGCCTTTAATCACTATTGAGCTCTAACTCATCATTTTCTTGAAAATCCGTCCGTAAGCTAAATAACTTTTCAATATCTTCTATTTTACTATAAATAATATCATTTTTTATCAGACCTTTATATGCAATATTATCTTTCCAAATTAACTCTTTCTTAGCATCCCATATAAAACCACTTTTACAGGCTGCAGCAACAGCCCAAACTGGCAGATAAGCGGAATTGCCAACCAAAATTCCTTTCTGCTCCAATCGAGTATGATTTATTCTTATATTCTGCTCCTTGGCAAATTCTACTTGTTTACCACTCTCTTCTCTTAGAATCGCTGACAAAAACTCTTCATTTACAAAGCCCTTATATCCATATTCAGCTAATTTTGCATTCACATCAGCTAAAGTAATAGTATTATAGCCATAAACATCCGGATAAATCCTAATTGATGCTTTCCCACTCTTTCCAATATCAATTTTAATCCGCTCGTAAGTTATTGTTACTGGCGTACCATTCGTAACAATATCAAACAGCTCTTCCGCTTCCTCCTCTAACATTCGCACGCAGCCATTCGATACTGCCATGCCAATTGTCCAAGGAGCATTGGTTCCATGTATTCCATATAAAGGTAAGAACTCCATCCAACGATACCCCAAGGGATTATCAGGTCCTGACATTACAACATAATTACGTCCTGGGGGAATCCAAATGGGATCACGTTCCTTACTGACAATATAAAAATTACCCATGGGAGTTGGTGTAGAGGGCTTACCAATCGCTACATAATATTCTTTGCTCATTGAATTACCATAATACAATTGCAAAGTGCGGCTAGGCAAATTAATAATAATCTGAGGTGAATCATTTTGCTGCGCCGCAGCACTAATCGGTAAGAGGATTAAAAACAACAGGAAAAATATGCTGATTGCAATCCTTGAAAAACAAAACACAGACATCCCTTCTTTGTCAAAAATTAAAGAACACTAAACATATATGAAGGATGTTCTGTGCATATGACAGGATATATAATTTTCCTATATTTTAAAAATAACAAGGATCACATTATTGTAAGTTTAAGATTTGTTGATGCACTACTGCTAGGCGATTGGTACAATCATCAACAATTGGCAAATAAATATGTACCTTTGTACCGCCTTTTTCACCTACACTAATATTAACAAAACCACCATGTTCTGCAATAATACGATTGGCAATAGGCAGCCCCAACCCGACTCGATCCAATTTAGTTGTATAAAAAGGTTCAAATATACGTGACAATATTTCCGGTGTTATTCCTGCCCCAGTATCATTTATTGCAAGCACCAACATACTAAGCTCTGCATTCATCCACGATTTTATGCTTAATACTCCTTCCCCATCCATGGATTCTATAGCATTTTGCATAATATTCATTATCGCTTGCTTAATAAGATTTTTATCTGCAGTAATAATAGGAAGATTCTTAGCTAATTCCTTATTTATATTGATCTTTTCTCCACCTAACTCTTTAAAACTTAGCAATAATGCCTCTTCCAGCAAACGATTCAAATCAACACCCGGCTCTTTTTGCACTGGTGGTTTTGCAAAAAGAATTAATTCTTTTACTACATCATTGATATAAGACACTTCACCCAGTAAAGTTTCTAATACATCGCGGCGTACAGTATACTTATCATCATCAATACGCCCTAACATAACTTGCAGATACCCACTAATCGTAGTTAAGGGGGTTCGTACATGATGCGCCACACCAGCTGCTAATTCCCCCAATGATACTAGCATTTGTGTAGTCTGTATTTGCTTTATGGCAGCTCTGACAGCAGATACATCCTGTAATATAACGATCATACCATTGAAATCACCCAAAGAATCGACCAACCTCAATGCATCGATATGAAGATAAATAATTTGATCATTAATTTTCAAGCTAATATTAGCAGTCTTAATATCCTCATATTCTGAAACATCAAAGATTTTCAGGAACTGTTCACCATATTTTCGAAAAATAATCTCCGCCCGTTTTCCGATTACAGCAGAATGATCCACTCCTCCGATTCGTTCCGCCTCCCGATTCAAACTTTTTATGCGCATTTCTCGATCAAGATGTATAATCCCATTTGTCGTCGATTCAAAATATTCTTTATACTCATCTTCTTTTACTAAATGTACTAATCTATTTTGCGTAGTTGCCGCTAAGTACATATTTTGCCCTCTCCTTACCTTCCTATTTATTAAAGTGATACTTAATATTCTTGTAAATAATTGTAAGTCCTGCTAAATTAGACTAAGTTCTTTTCGTAAAATTGCGACATAATTCTAAGTAAACCAGCCTGCTTTGTCGAATATTCTTATGCAAAGCCCCAGTACCCTAGTGTTAACAAGCTTGTCCCCATTCGCCTTCCTACTTTATTTCGACACAATAACTTTTATTTGCTATGGACATTTTAACATTGAATTATATTTTTTTACCATATTATTACATTTTTAATGTATTTTACCATATTTTTACATATAGTTATATGAGGCTTTATCAAAAAAAAAAAAAAAAAAATAGGGATAGCAAAGACGCCATCCCTTATAGATATAAAATTGATTCAAAGATTATTCTACTTACTCCCCAAGGTATTTTTGATGAAAATATCCAGGATCAACTGTTTTAGGCACTACCGCATGAAACCGCAGCCATTCATTTCCTTGTTCTTGCTTCGCTAATAGATAACTTTTCACAGGAAAATCATTATCATCAACACTTAAGAAAAGACTTTGCTCAGCAGCAGAATTTAAATCGCCTTGAGGATTACGATCCGTATAAAAATACTGATCAACAAATTGTAAATTACCTTCATTATCATACCCTACATCAAAATAAATCGAATCACAGTCAATAATAAATTCATATTCACCTTCATCGCTAACTGTCTTGCTGTTCAATAAAACTTTTTTTACAGGTAAACGCCCCATTTTTGTTGCCATAATACCATCCTCCTCATCTCCATAGATGTACTCTCAGAAAACAGCCATGTAGTAACGGTCAACGGATGAGTTTAACGATAAGCGTAGGAATACAAGTTGAGGGGTCAATTATGCTCATTCTTTGCCTTCATAAAGGATTTTCCGAGAGACTACCCATATATGATACAATTGTTTCCAAAAAACAAATAATTATACAAACTACAGAAATTATTCTTGACAAGCTTATTCTTATCATGGTATTATATCAATTGTCTGGTGAGCAAAAGCCTAACACCAAACAATTTAGCACGTGCCGAAGTGGCGGAATTGGCAGACGCACCTGACTCAAAATCAGACGTGTACTCCACGTGCCGGTTCGAGTCCGGCCTTCGGCACCAGTATTTTATAAGACTTTGCATTTATGCTAAGTCTTTTTTTCATGGGAAAGTAAAACATTATTGGTTCTATTTATAACTTTTTTACCCAACTTTCCATTACGCAACTTGACAATAACGGTCTGTTATGTTATCATGATATTCGTTGAGCTAAGCGTTCAATATAATTTATGCCGAAGTGGCGGAATTGGCAGACGCACCTGACTCAAAATCAGACGTGTACTCCACGTGCCGGTTCGAGTCCGGCCTTCGGC
Organism: Pelosinus baikalensis; assembly: GCF_020819555.1. Lineage (NCBI taxonomy): Bacteria > Bacillati > Bacillota > Negativicutes > Selenomonadales > Sporomusaceae > Pelosinus > Pelosinus baikalensis. The sequence continues at coordinate 116,894 of NZ_JAJHJB010000005.1, read as the reverse complement.
ACCAGTATTTTACAGCCTCTAATTTTCGATAATTAGAGGCTTTTTTTCATTTCTGCAGGATTTTTACACCATACTGTCTAATGAAGGATATTATGCATACACTTAAAATTGATAATCATCAACTAACATATACTATCATATATCAGAAAAATCGAAAGTCGGTTCAATTAAAATTAAATTCATCCAGTCATTTGACTATTACTGCCCCTACCCGCTTTCCCAAGGAAGGCATTGAAAAAATAGTACTTGAAAAAAGAAAGTGGATTGTAAAACAAATAACAAAATTGGCAGCTGCAGCAGCCAACCCCATTAATAAATCAGTTTGTGATAATGCCGCAATACTGTTTTTAGGACAGCCCCATATCCTTAAATTTATGAGCAAAGATACTCATAAACCTCCAGTTCACTTAGAAGAAAATCAAATTATGCTGAATATTCTTCCTTTAACTGCGAAGGATATAAATGCAACAGCAGAAAAAATCCTTAAGCAATGGTACATCCACTATGCTACTAATACCTTAGTAACAAGAACAACTTTTTGGGCATCGGTCATAAAAGTAAATCCAAAACGAATTACCATCAAAGAACAAAAAACCCGCTGGGGGAGTTGCTCTTCTAAAGGCAATATCAATTATAATTGGCGAATCATCATGGCACCGATGGAAGTCATTGATTATTTGGTAATTCATGAGCTTTGCCATTTGCGCATACCGAATCATTCTCAAGCTTTTTGGCAAGAAGTAGGAAACTATTCGCCTCATTTCAAACAATGCCGGGAATGGCTTCGCACGAATGGAGCACTAATCATGGCCATCTTCAGCTGTACATAGCTCTTTTTTAAATTTTAAGGAGGCTTACCCCTGGTACGATCAAGGCAAGCGGCGCTGGGGGAATATTGTATTTGAAATGTAATAAATACTTCAACAAAAAAGACGTTTAACATTGTTAGTTACAACAATGTTAAACGTCTTTTTATCATACCAGCAAGAATGCCACCCATTATTCCAGTTATAAATTGTGGCCAACTCATAATAAAGAGTAGACCTGCGGCAATTTTTGCGGGAATCGCAATGAAAGTTAACAACCAACTAAACGCAACATACATAAAAATACTTTTGCCTGCAGCAGCAGCAAGAATTTTCATCCAGTACTTCTGATTTTTTCCTATTAAAAATATTCCTATAAATATAGCATTTCCCAATGCAACTGGTATGATAAAAATAGGAAGAGGCAACACTTGCTGAAAATATGCCACTATAGGCACTAAGGATACAAGCACAATAGCAGGTCCCGCTCCTACCATGTCAGCAGCAATCAAAAAACAACTATTCATCAGGCTGCCAATTAAAAAGGTAGACAGAAAAGGCGGTATAGGAATTAACAAGCGTATTGACTGAAATAGCAATGCAAGAGCCAACAATAACGCTGTACGAGTTAGAATCGCAACCTTTGGTCTCATCGTGATAAAGCCCCTCTTTACTTATGCCATTTATGACGATTCACTGGTCGATTATTAGAGCCACGAGAGCGACCAAATATCATCCATGCCAACAATGCTATAATAAGAATATTACCAACAAGACCGCTAATAATTCCCAAATCAATTAAAACAGAGACAGCTGTTAGTCCACCAAGAAATGACATGCTCGACTTTAAATCAATAAAAGGATATCGTCTTAAAATCAGATAAGCAATCCCAAGTATCGCTAAATCAATACATACCCAGATAAAAGGGTTAACAACTATATATTTGGCAACGCTGCCACCAATCATTACCATGAATATCCGCAACCATATTTGATTCATTTTTTCACCCTCCTTTTAATGATACACCTTGCCATTACACTTTTTCTACTGCTATATACTTTTACTATAAATAACAAACAATACTCTTGTCAACTTTTTACCAAAAATAGAATGGCAAGAAGCAACTTTCACTTAACAACTCTTAAATGTACATGCCCTTTTCTGCTTAATGAGATAATGAGTCCAATACCAGCAAAACAGGCACCAATCATTAATGCAAGATGATATGCTGACAAAAATGCACTCATATATGCATCCTGATTTAGAATTAAAACCCCTGCCAGCTCCTGCTGTCTCTTACTTTCAAAGGCAGATACGGCTACTGCGGTACCGCTTACCATCCCAACATTGCGCATCAAGGCACTAATTCCGCTTGCTAATCCTACTTTTCTAACAGGCACGGAACTTAATACGCTATTATTATTCGGTGATTGAAACATCCCATTACCAATCCCCATAATTCCCTGACCTATAGCAACATGCCAGATAGTAGAATATGCGTCTAATGTAGCTAAATAGAACAAACCTAGCATCAAGATTCCTAAACCGCTGCTGGTTAATAGTACAGGGCTAACTCGTTCCGATAAATAACCACTAAGAGGAGCGACAATTGCCATTAATAAGGGAAAAGGAGTAATTGCCAAGCCAATCTGAGTTGGTGTCAACAGCAATACAGAGTGCAAATAAAATGGCATGAGCATATTATTAGAAAACATGGCCATAAAAGATAGTAAACCCGATGCATTTCCTGCAAGAAAAGGCCAACGTTTAAATAAGGATAAATCAATCATCGGCTCTTTAATTCTGCCTTCAAACCAGATAAAAGTACTCAGCAATAACAGGCTTAAAATGCCAATACTGCCTGTTATGAAAGAATTCCAGCCCCATTCATGTCCTTCACTTAATACCACGAGTAAACCTGTCATTCCTAAAGCAAATAAAATAGCTCCTTTAAAATCAAAAGTTCCAGCTACATATTTCTTTTCAAACGGTAAAATATAGTACCCTAATAAGTAGGCAAGGATTCCAATGGGCAAATTAATGTAAAAAATCCATTCCCAATTAAATAATCCTACCAAAATCCCACCTAAACTCGGTCCAGTCATAGCAGCTAACGCCACTACAGTACCATTCATTCCTAGGACTCGCCCTCGCTCTTTGCCAGGGAATGTTACACTTATAATCGCAGGAGTATTGGACATTAACATGGATGCGCCAGTCCCCTGCAGCACTCTTGAAGCTACTAAATACCAAATCGTACTAGATAAGCTGCACAATAGTGAACCAATTGTGAAAATCGCAAATCCTAATAAATAAATCTTACGCCGACCATACATATCACCAATCTTACCAAACAAGGGCAGCAAACTTGAAATAACCAATAAATATGCCGTTACCACCCACTGCACATCTGTTAATTCTACGCCAAAGCTAGCAGCAATTAACGGTAGAGCGACATTTACAATGCTAGAATCCAAAACTGCCATAAATGTCCCCATTACAGTAACAATAAAAATCAGCCAGCGATAATAGGGTAAATTCTTCAACTTATCTTGCATCGTTTAGCCTCCATAAAAATTAACCGCAAATTCTTATTAATACTATATACAAAAATAGCAAGGTCCATCCCCTGCTATTCTTTGTATATCACATTTGATTCATAGGAAGGCTCTTAATTCCGTCCACATTCTTCATCAATTAGCTGCGTATATGCAGCTTGCAATTTACGCGTAATCGGACCGACGACTCCATCATTAACCAGTTTTCCATCAATAGAAATAACGGGCATAATTTCGGTACTAGTTCCTGACAAAAATGCTTCCGATGCGCCTTTTACAAAAGATACATCAAATGCTTTTTCCAAAATGGTCAAATCTAACTCTTTCGCAAGTCTTTCTAATAAAATCGTACGAGTTACACCTTTTAAAATTAAATTTGTCGCTGGATGCGTCCAAATCACTCCATCCTTCACTACAAAAAAGTTGCTGCTCGTCCCTTCTGTTACAGAGCCATCTCTTACCATTACCGCTTCATAACAGCCAGCTTCTTTCGCCTGCTGCTTACCTAGTACATTACTTAATAAGTTTAAGGATTTAATGTCACAGCGCAGCCAGCGTTCATCAGGTATCAATATGATTTTCACACCATTATCTCGCAATTCTTGCTTAACCGGTTCGCTAGGTCGAATAGACATAGTCAAGCATGGCACTACTTGCTCAGGAAAAGGATGGACTCGAGGTGCAGCACCTCGCGTGATCTGCAAGTAAATCGCTCCTTCTGTAATACCACTTTCTTTTATCAAAGCCTCATGAAATTGAACTAACTCTTCAAAGGTATACGTTGCAGGAATACGAATGGCCCGCAAAGACTGGTACAGCCGATCTAAATGCGGCCTTAAAGCAAAGCATTTACCATTATATACTTTGGTAACTTCATATACTCCATCACCAAATTGATGTCCTCGATCTTCCATCGTAACGACATTCTCATTCATATCGACCAATCTACCGTTTATTAATCCTAGTTCTCTCATTACTAAATCCCCCTAAAAATTTTTATATGCTTAAAACTCCCTTATTCCCATTTGCTTCATAGCAGGCAAGCAGGAATATGATAGCTGCATTACGAATAAGATAATTTTACATAAATCTAAACAGAAAGGAAATTTACCATGTCTCAGAAAAAGATAATAGCAATTGAATATATTCGGGGCATATCCATGCTCGGAGTGATTGGCATCCATACTGGAGCCTACTCCTTAAGTAATCCCAAAGTAAACATCCATTTGTTTGCTTTATTGGAGATTCTCACACGCTTTAGCGTTCCGATCTTTTTCTTTGCTTCAGCCTTTGGCTTATTCTTCACACAAAACCTTACAGCTAAATTCAACTACAAAGACTTTCTCGTCAGACGATTACGTACTGTTTTAGTCCCTTATCTCGTATGGTCCATTATATATATGAGTCATTATACCTTCGTAAGTGGCGATAGTACCATATGGCACCCTCCCCTTCTCTATGAGTTTGCTTTCTTTGGACTGGCATCCTATCAGCTTTACTTTCTGATTATTCTATTATGGTTTTATGCCCTCATGCCTCTATGGCGAATCCTCGTATCCTATATCATCCAGCATCCTGTCCGCAATCTGAGCATCATCTTACTATTGCAGATACTCTTTAACTATTATTCCAGCTATATACTACATGCTGATTTCAGTAACCATTATGTAAATAAATTAATCTATCATCGTTTGAGTTACTGGATTTTCCACTATCTATTTATCTTCTTATTAGGAGCTGTATGTGCAGTAAAATATGAGCACTTCAAAGAATTGATCAAAAATCATCAAACCGCTATCGCAAACTTTTTTTATCTAACTCTGGCGGGAATTTTATCTTACTATTATTATTTGCTATATTGGCTGCACTACACACCAGAAGCCGCTGTCAATACTGCCCATCAGCTTAGTCCTGTTGGAGTACTCTATACCTTATCCACCACATTATTTTTGTTCATGATATTCAGCAAGGAAAAGCTCCCCCTTGGAATCAAAAGTATCCTTTCCAGGTTTGGCGAACATTCCTATGTAGTTTACCTTGTCCATCCTTTGGTCATGTATTATCTCATCAATTATATCACTGGACAAAACCTAATGATGACCGCTCTTGTTACCATTGCATTTTATCTAGCAGCAACCCTTCTCAGCCTGGCCTTTTCCCTTATTGTAAAACGAGCAAGTACATTTCTGCCAATTATCAGCATTTTACTAACAGGCAGCAAATTATCAAAACCAAAATCCGGTGTATAATTTATACCCGGATTTTTTTTGCTCATTACATTTTAAATCGCATTCTCTCACTATCTGTAAATAATATAGGCTCAGTAAGCACATTCGTATAAGGCAAATTCTTTTTTACTTTCCTTTTATCCTTTAACCAAAAAAGTAATAACATTTGACAATACTTTTTTATCGATTTATGATTTGCTGCCATAGCAGGGTTCTCTACCCAGCACTTAAAAATGTCTACAATAGTTTGTCCCGAAGAACCAACTAACTCTTGTTTGGCAGCAAAAGAGATAATAATCAGGGATTCTTTAACCACTGCAAATAACATCTTATGCTTGTATTCATCAATGCATTGAACAAATCTCAGTTCAGACCATAATAACGACCTTCCCACTTCCAGCATAGGATGGAATACTGTGAAAGCTCCTAAAATCCCATGGCGAGAAACAGTTAACTTTATTACTCTTCCCGCAACCTCTACTACCTTTACCCACTGGCAGTAATCCTGCCTCAAGATAGCGATGGAAAACAAAAATTTCAAGATATTTCCGGCTAACGAATTATTCGGATTTAGGCAAGCAGATGCTGCAAGATTGCCCCATTCTTCATATAACAATTCCAACTGGCTATCGAGAACCTTTGATTGAATTAAAGCATCTGTAAACTCTTCTATCATCGCAAATAATGCCATGTTATTGATTCCAACAATACGATGAAGCCAAGCTGTTAACATACTTACTAGCTCTTTCGCAACCTCTTCGTTAGGCTGGTTTGCAGTAAACCAAGCAGATAAGCGTGTACTCATTTCTCTAAATAAAGCAATATCACGGCGCCTCAAGCTTAAAACACCCATGGCCTTAAAAGATGTAAGTGCTGCAGTTATGATTTTTTCATCTTTCGCTGCATCTCCCCTGTCCATAATTAAAAAAATGCATTCTGTTATTTTCGCAACTAAAAAATTTTGTCTATGCTTTAACGCTATAACACCGATTAATGTTAATTGCTCTGCTGCACCAGGAATACATTCAGGTGATAGCTGACGAATCAATGGTCTAAACGCATCCAAGATGAAGCTGACCATATCAGGTTGCTTCTCATTCAATGCTGCTACACTAATAGCCATTAACCGTACTGTCTCGTCCTGACGCATTATTCCATAGCCGTAAGCCAATTTAAGTAAATCAATCGCTTGATAAGCCATAGCAGTATCATTACTAGCGATACTTTTATGTAAAAGTACATACACTTGTTTTAATAATCGTTGCGCTACTTTCTTATCCCTACGGGAGCTGCGAATCAATGTATTCAAACGAAATGTCAATATTTTAAATTTCCAATTACATTTTCGATAGTAATAACGAATTAATAGTATCGTTAAAACACTGCTTATCGATGCCACCCAGAACAATAGCAACACCCTCCGCTCATCTTAGATTCTTTAAAGCACCATAAGGCTCCGCCCGAAGCGGAAGCCTTATGAGTTATAACAGTGACAAAATTTAAAAGAATCATACCGCTTTCTATCTAGCGTTAATTTCTCCCTGATAGATGAGCCCTCTTGCCCCATCAACAGTAACCAGCATTCCATCCTGCAAACGTTTCACTGCACCGTCTACCCCGATTATAGTGGGTATTCCAGCGCTAATACCAACGATAGCAGCATTAGAAGTCAATCCGCCTTCCTCGGCAATAATGGCAGCTGCCTGAGATGCATAAACAGCGGTTTCTTCATCGATGCCTGTTACGACTAAAATATCTCCAGGCCGAAACTTGCTTTTAACTTCTTTAATGGAGTGAGCAATGCAAATCTTTCCAGATACCGATCGCTGACCAATTCCAACTCCTCGCAATAAGATGCTTCCTACAACATGAACACGAATCATATTGGTTGTACCAGACATTCCTGCAGGTACACCCGCGGTGACAACAACTAAATCGCCTTCATTAACTAAACCTTGTTCCACGGATTTAGCGGTAGCATTCTGTACCATTTCATCTGAATTTTTTGTAGTTACGCCCAAAACAGGTTGAACACCCCAAAATAGCATCATACGACGTAGGGTCTTCTCATGGGGCGTAACTGCAATGATGTTGGCCTGAGGACGATATTTCGAGACCATGCGAGCTGTATGCCCATGTTCTGTCGCTGTAATAACTGCAGCAGCATTTAATTCATAAGCGATCTGTACCGTAGCATGGCTAATCGCGTCCGTAGTTGTATTTTGCAATGTCATACCTTTCGAGAGTAGCAGCGTGTTATATTTCAAAGACTCTTCCGTGCGCATGGCAATCCTCACCATTGTTTGCAGAGTCTCAACAGGATAGCATCCTGACGCGGTTTCACCACTGAGCATGATACAATCGGTTCCATCTAAAATAGCATTGGCGATATCACTGGCTTCTGCCCTTGTCGGGCGAGGATTAATCATCATTGATTCTAACATTTGTGTCGCGGTAATAACAGGTTTCCCCGCCTTATTACATTTTTCAATTAAGATTTTTTGCACAATAGGAACTTCTTCTGCAGGAATTTCTACACCTAAATCACCTCTAGCTACCATAACTCCATCAGCGACTTTTAGTATTTCATCAATATTTTTCACGCCTTCAGCGTTTTCGATCTTAGCAATAATCTCCATTTGTCCATTCGCATCTTCTAATAATTTACGAATCTCTATTATATCTGCTGCACGCTGGACAAAGGACGCAGCAATAAAATCCATATCCTGGTTAACGCCAAATAAAATGTCTGCCTTATCCTCTTCTGACAAAAAAGGCAAATTAAGACTCACACCAGGCGCCGCTACTCTTTTACGATCACTAATTTCGCCACTGTTTTGTACAGTGGTAATAATCTCATCTCCGATTACATCATCCACATGAAGACTGACTAATCCGTCTGATAATAAAATTGTATTACCAGCAGCTACTTCTTGCGGCAATGACTTGTAATTTACAGACGCCATCTTTACAGTTCCTAAGATCTCCTTTGATGTCAAAGTGAATGCTTGTCCTATTTTTAACTGAATTTTCCCGTTGACAAATTTACCAAGCCTTATTTCTGGTCCTTTGGTATCTAACAATAAGGCAATGTTCTTATTCAATTGTTTACTGGCTGTACGCAACATTCCGATACGTTTTCCCTGCTCTTCATGAGATCCATGTGAGAAATTAAATCGACTAATATTCATGCCAGCTTCTAGTAAACTTTCCAAAATACCTGGCTTATCAGTACTTGGCCCTAATGTACAGATAATTTTCGTCTTTTTTATCATGTTGTACACCCCTCGTTTTACCATTGCCATTATCTATGAATCATTACTTTATTGCATGTTGGCAAAGAATAGCATGTGCTTCATCCGCTTCTGATTCTAATACTAATATTTCATACAAGCCATCACCGACAACAGACGCAACTCCAGCTTGTCTAGTATTTGCCAAGATTCCTTCTGTACAGAGTAAATTCTTTAACTTGTCAGCTTGCGCTTTATTCTTTGCGATATATATTACAGTCCACATATTTCCTCCTGCTACTTCTTTCATTTTTTAACAATTGTCTATAAATCTACGAAGCATTCCTATTTGAAAATGAAATCTATACATTGCTTTCTCCATATTAGAGCGTATTCCTGCTAATTTTTCTTAGGCGTGACCAAAAATATAATTTCTTCATCTACTTTAGAGCTAACGTCTATTATTTAAGGAAGCTTTGTAATATCTTGTCTACCATATTATAATAATATGGACGATTGTATATCGTAAAGGAGATCGTAATGAACTTTTTTAAAAAACTACGCAACTACATGCTTTATATTGTTCTCCTATTGATTTTGGTTATAGAAATCCCCATTATTGTTGTTGGTTACCTCACCCAGCCAGTAAAGAGTGACACCATTATTGTCCTTGGTGCTAAAATACTTGGTCAAGATCCGAGTCTCATGTTACGTTTACGTCTTGATGAAGCTATAAAGCTATATGAAGCTGGCTATGCCCCTACCATTATTGTCAGTGGGGCGCAAGGTCCAGATGAAAGTATCAGTGAAGCTGCCAGTATGAAAGCGTATCTTCTTAATCACGGAATCCCAGCAGAACGCATCTTACTCGAAGATCAATCCTTTAATACCTATCAAAATTTAGCTAATTCCCATAAAATTATGCAGATAAATAGTTTAAGAACCGCTGTTATCGTCTCGAATGCCTCACACATACGCCGTTCTTTGCTATTAGCCCAAAACCTTGGAATACAGGCTACTGGCAGTCCTGCACCAATGGCTAGCAGCCCTTATCTCACAACAAAGCAATATGTACGAGAAGGAGCAGCTATCGCTGTACTGTTTCTCACAGGAAAATAAGAAAACACTTGGTTGACCAAGTGTTTTCTTATTTATGCAACTGTTACCTGCCCTTTGCCAATGATAGTTTCTAATGCTTCTATTGCCTCGGGAGTGGGTCTAATCCAAAATTGCTGTTCTGTTTTTATCACGCGTCGACTATCAATCAGATGCAAAAAGACAACGCTAGAGCCAGGAAATTTCCTGAAGGTTTGTTTTAATTTTTCAAAAATATCTCCACTCTCTTGCACTTTACTAATTTTAAGCCGCACTTCCAGATTTTGCGGATCACCAAGTAATTGAATATCATCTGCAATTACTTTCGCCTTATCCTCACTCATGCTCAATCTGCCAGATACCCGAACAGGCGTATCTGGTAATAAAATTTTATTAAATTTATCAAAGGTTTTCGGGAAAATCACGACTTCTATCTGCTCTGTAAAATCCTCTAGAGCAATAAAACACATCATTCCACCATTCCTTGTAGTAATGCGCTTTGCACTAATAATGAGTCCCGCTACTTTAATATTCTTGCCGTCACCATATTCACCAGTAACCAACTCAATTAGCGGAGTGAAGCTGTTCATCTTCTCTCTATACGCATCTAAGGGATGTCCCGTTACATAAAAGCCAGTGATTTCTTTTTCCAAGACCAGCATCTGTTCTTTTGGGATCTCAGGAATATCCGGCAGACTAATCTCATCTGCATCATTTAAAGTTTCTTCACAAAACAAGCCGATCTGCCCACTGACCTTATCCCGCTGACGCACTGCAGCCATGTCGATTGCTCGTTCTAGTACTGCTAACAACTGTGAACGCTTTGCTCCCAATGAATCAAATGCACCGCATTTAATTAAACTTTCAATTACCCGTTTATTAATTAAGCGCATATCCACTTTAGTACATAAATCTACCAGCGACTCAAATTTTCCATTGGCATCACGAGTAACCACCATATTTTGGATGGCATTCTCGCCAACGTTTTTTACTGCTGCCAAACCGAAACGTATCCCATTTCCATCTACACTAAAACTACTTTGACTGGCATTGATATCAGGCGGCAGTACATCAATACCCATTTGACGGCAAGTCTCAATATAAGAGCCAATTTTCTCATTGGTTCCCATGACGCTTGACAATAAAGCTGCCATAAATTCTTGAGGATAATTCGCCTTTAAATAAGCAGTTTGATAGGCAACCAAAGCATAAGCCGCACTATGGGACTTATTAAAACCATAATCGGCAAAATGTGCCATCAAATCAAAAATTTCCCCTGCCATCTTTCGTTCAATGCCCCGCTCACTAGCCCCCTGCAAGAAATTCTCCCGTTGGGCATCTAGTACATCGTGTTTCTTTTTCCCCATGGCTCGTCTTAGCAAATCCGCTTGTCCCAAGGAAAAACCAGCCATCACCGAGGCAATCTGCATAACTTGTTCCTGATACAAAATAACGCCGAAGGTATCACATAAAATTGGTTCTAATAAGGGATGTACATACGTAACTGTTTTTTTACCATGCCGCCCATTGATAAAGTCTTCTACCATGCCACTTCCTAAAGGACCTGGTCGGTATAGCGCCACTAAGGGTATTAAATCGGCAAAGCATTCAGGTCTTAGATCCTTCACTAAAGTAGTGATACCACTTGACTCTAACTGAAAGACACCTGCTGTATCACCATTGGTCAGCATAGCACTTACTTTAGGATCATCTAAGGGGATATGATCAATATCAATCTTAATGCCCCGACTTTTCTGTACAAGCTTAATCGTATCACCAATAACGGTTAGTGTTCGAAGCCCTAACAAGTCCATCTTTAATAAGCCCAGTTCTTCTACTTTATCCTTATCATATTGCGTCGTTAAAAAACCTTCGGCAGAATTTTGCAGCGGCACATAATGGGTCAAAGGTTCTTTAGAAATCACTAACCCTGCAGCATGGGTAGAAGCGTGCCGTGGCAATCCTTCAACTGCCATAGCTAAATCTAACAATTTTCCTACCGCTGGTTCATTTTCATAAGCAGCACGAAAATCCGAACTAATTTCCAAAGCCCGCCGCAGAGTAATCCCCAATTCATTCGGTACCATTTTAGCAATTCGATCGACTTCTCCATATGGCATATTTAAAGCTCGCCCTACATCTCGAATGGCTCCTTTAGCAGCCATCGTTCCAAAGGTAATAATCTGGGCTACCCGATCCGCACCATAACGATCTGATACATATTCAATGATCCTGCCGCGATTCACATAACAAAAATCAATATCAATATCGGGCATAGTAACCCGCTCAGGATTCAAAAATCGTTCAAACAACAAGCCGTAAGCAATCGGATCAATATTAGTGATCCCCAATAAGTATGCAACAATACTACCCGCAGCCGATCCACGACCTGGTCCTACGGGGATTTCTTGTTGCCTGGCATAATTAATAAAATCCCAAACAATTAAAAAGTACCCCGAATAATCCATCTTCATAATAACGCCTAGCTCAAACGCCAAACGATCATTAATCTCTGGGGTGACTTCACTGTAGCGCTCTTTCAAGTGATCCCGACACAGCTTTTCAAGATAGTCATTTGCCGTAAGTCCTCCTGGTACAGGAAATTCAGGCAAATATAAATTGCCAAAATCTAAGGTCACATTACAACGCTCTGCAATGCGGCAAGTATTGGCAAGGGCTTCTGGATACGCCCCAAATAACTGTGCCATTTCATCAAAATCTTTCAAATAAAATTCATCACTGAAGAATTTCATTCTAGCAGTATCATCTACGGTTTTCCCCATTTGAATGCATAACAACACATCATGACATTCTGCATCCTGCTTGTTAATATAATGCAAGTCATTGGTCGCGACTAAACCAACGTCAAATTTACGAGACATTTCGATCAAAAGCTTATTTACCTTTTTTTGTTCCGGTATCCCATGATCTTGGATTTCAAGAAAGAAATTATCTTTTCCAAAGATGTCAATATATTCTTGAACTAAAGTCTCAGCAACAGTGATATTATCTTTTAATAGCCAGGAAGGGATTTCCCCTGCAATGCAGGCACTTAGGCAAATGAGTCCCTTGCTATATTGGCTAAGCAATTCTTTATCAACTCTCGGTTTATAATAAAAACCTTCGGTATTTCCTCTCGATACCAACTCAATCAAATTACGATATCCTTCATCGGTTTCAGCCAATAATACCAAATGATAATAGGCTTCCCCTTCCACCATATTTCTTTCCCGCCGGGAACGAGGAGCTACATAGACCTCACAGCCAATGATGGGTTTAATCCCTTGCTTTTTTGCTTGCTTATAAAAATCAACGATGCCATACATTGTGCCGTGATCGGTAATCGCGATTGCTGGCATATTGAGTTCCTTTGCTCGTTTTACCAAACTTCCAATACGGCTGGCGCCATCAAGTAAGCTATATTCTGTATGTACATGCAAATGTACAAATGACCTAGCATTAGAATGCTGCGGTTGTTTTTCCATCTATTTCACATCCTTCTGATGACACAATTCTTATTCCTATAGAAAAGTTCTTTTTTATTATACTTTATAGTAAGAAATAACGGAACCACTATGTAATTCATTCTCTCTGATTGGCCAATACCAGATGTCTTTGTGGGTAAGACCAGTATATTTTTTGTTATGTTTCGCAGGTATTTTTATAAATAAGTTGAATATATAGAGGTTATAAATGTTTAAAGAGGTGTTGTGAATTGTATACTATAGGCATTCTGCAATTGACGCAAAATTTAGATGATGCCGTCCATGGTTTTAAAGCAGAACTTACAGAACGCGGTATTCATGCCGAGTTTCATTATTTAAATGCCGATGGCAATATAGATCAGCTTGCTAAATTAGCGAATCAACTAGCCGAAAAAGAAGTGGATCTCATCTTTGCTTGCTCGACACCAGCCGCTGCGGCGGCTGTAAAACTTACACAAGATATTCCAGTAGTGTTTACACCTGTATTTGATCCTATCGGTGCTAACTTGGTACTTAGCATGGTAGAGCCCGGCGGTAAAGCAACTGGAGTTGCAGGAATGGTCAAAGCAGAAGATAAATTAAACTTTATAAACCGTATATTACCTACCATTCAAAAAATCGGTATGCTTTATCATACTGAGGACTCTAATACGATTGTAGAAGTAGCAAACTTTCGTAAATTAAACAATCCTAAGGTGCAATTTATAGAAATTCCTATAAAAGAAGCGGAGGATTTATCCAATTTACCGGATATATTACCTAATGATTTAGATGCTTTATTTTTGCCAATTGGAAAAGTCATTGAAGATAATTTTGCCACTATCGCTTACTATACAGATACCCTTGAAATTCCCATCATTGCTTCTCATGCCCCCAATATACCTGACGGTGCCTTGGCTGGTTTAGTAGCTAACCACTATCAGTTAGGTAAAGAATGTGCCGTGAAAGCGAAGCAAATTCTAAAGGGTGCTAACCCTAGCCAAATCCCTGTCGATACTGTAAAAGCACCAGAAATTTGGCTGAATCAGTTTACTGCGGAAAATTTAGGGATATCTTTTTCTGAAGATTTAAAAGAAGAAGCCACAGAAGTTTTTGAATAAAACTCCCCTATCTAATTAAATTGCTGGAGATGAAAAAATGTTATTAACACGAGATTCTGTAGAATTACTCGCTCCCGTTGGTACATGGGATGTATTAGAAGCCGCGATTGAAGCCGGAGCAAATGCGGTTTATTTAGGCGGTAAACGCTTTAATATGCGTATGTTTAAAACAACTGCCAATTTTGATGATGCTACCCTTGGCAAAGCGATTGAATATGCCCACCTTCACAATGTCGCCTTACATGTCACTGTCAACAACCTAATTAGTGACCGTGAGCTTGATAATATGCGCTCCTACCTTAAACTCCTTGATGAATTAAAGCCAGATGCACTCATTGTACAAGATTTATCCATTTTACAATTGGCTCGTGAAATGAATCTGAGCGTTCCCTTACATGCTTCAATTATGATGAATACTCATAACGAACATGCTATACGTGCATTACAAGGCTATGGAATCAGCCGCGTAGTCGTAAACCGCGAAATGTCCTTATCCCAGCTTAGCTTACTAAAAGAACGTACTGGTATTGAAGTAGAGTATTTTATTCATGGTGATATGTGCATTTCCCATAGTGGTCAATGTGTACAATCAGGAGTTGTTTTTGGACATAGTTCCAATCGGGGCCGCTGTCTAAAACCGTGCCGTTGGCCGTACCAATTAGTAGATGCAGCAACAGGTCTTCCCATCGACGATCAGGCCCCTGGTCCTTACAAATTAGCCATGAAAGATATGTGCTTGTATATGAAACTGCCTGAACTGATCCAAGCAGGTGTATCCTCTTTCAAAATTGAAGGGCGCATGCGTACTGCGGATTTTGTGAGTGGCATTGTTAAAACATACCGTAAAGCCATTGATTGTTATATTGCAGATCCAATGGGATACACACCTGATTTACAAGACTGGGAAAACTTACAGAACACTCGCTCCCGAGACTTTTCCACTTGCTATGCCTTAGGCAATCCTGGAGCAACAGCTATTGGTTATAGTGGTAAACGTGAACCACGTTTCTTCAGTCAGGCCGTACGAGAAGCGGATATGGCAACCCTTGCCAAACGATCACTTCCAAATCCAACAAACAAGCCCTTTGATCCTGCATTAAGTGTTCACGTTGCTGATCTAGCTTCCCTGATTGCCGCTTGCCAAAATGGTGCTAATACGATCTATATCGGTGGCGAAGTCGCAAAACCTGGTATTCCATGGACGCTCCAGACAATGGTACAAGCAGTAGAAAAAGCTGGTAAATATGATGCAAAAGTTATTATTACGACACCTCGCATTACGATGGAACGAGAATGTGGTGAATTAGAACAATTTTTCAGTTCCCTTGCAAAAATAAATCCCCATGGCTTAATGGTCGGAAATTTAGGTGCCTTGACTTTGGCTCAGCAACATTCTACTCTTCCACTACAAGCTGAGTTCTCTTTTAATGTCTTCAACCATGTAACAGCACAGTTGCTAAAAAATAACAATGTGAAAAAAGCCACGATTTCTCTCGAAGCTACTTATGAACAAATCATGCAATTGGTTGAGAATAGTCCCCTTCCTTTAGAATTCATTGTTCATGGTTCATTGCCAGCAATGATTACCGATCATTCCATACCAGAAGCTGTACTTACTAACCAGTATCAAAGCGACTATGATCCGGCACTGGATACAACTCGATACGCTTTGCTGGATACAGCAGGCCAGCAGCATCCTATTATGGTAGATCAATATGGACGCAGCAACCTTCTCTTTGCTAAAGACTTGTGTTTATTACCCCATTTGCACTCCTTAAGGACTGTACAGAATTATCGCATTGAAGGTCAATATTATACTCCGGAACTTGTTGGACTGGTTACAAAAATTTATCGTGAAGAACTTGATAAAATCGCCGCCGAGCAATCAACCTATCACTTCGATGGAAGCCAGCTAGAAAAAATTGCAGCAGCAAGTCCCAGAGAATTAGGTATTGGCACTTTCCGTTACCGCTTATCCAAGTAATTTAAAAATTCCTCGTCCTATAAAAAATCGAAAGGTGAGATTGTTTTGAATCACTATATTAGCCCTGAAGAAATTTTACGTAAAAAGCGGGAATATTTGATTCCCTGCGCATATCACTTTTATAATCAACCTATGCAATTAGTCCGGGGTGAAATGCAATATTTATATGACTCCACCGGTAAAGAATATCTGGATTGTTTCGCTGGTGTATCCGTTGTTAACTGCGGTCACTGCAATCCCGAAATTACCAAAGCAATCTGTGATCAAGTAAACACATTGCAGCATACTTGTACGATTTACTTAACAGAAAACATTGTAAATCTAGCGGAACAATTAGCCCAGCTCACACCTGGAAGGTTACAAAAAACATTTTTTTGTTCTAGCGGCAGTGAAGCCAATGAAGGCGCTGCTTTGTTAGCCTCTTTATACACAGGAAGTTCTGAATTCATCAGTTTACGGCAAGGGCTGCATGGGCGTACTAAATTAGGAATGAGCCTCACTGGTCTTAGTATGTGGCGCACTGACAATACTCCTGTTGGCGGCATTAACTTCGCCCCTAATGCTTACTGCTACCGCTGTCCCTTAGATAAAAAATATCCTGAATGCGATCTAGCCTGTGCAAATGAGATTGAAACGATAATAAAAACAGCCACTTCCGGAAAAGTGGCTGCCATGTTTGTCGAACCGATTCAAGGCAATGGTGGTATGATTACTCCACCATTAGATTATTTTAAACGCGTCAAATCAATTCTGGATGCCTATGGTATTTTATTAATCGTTGATGAAGTCCAAACTGGTTTTGGCCGTACAGGTACATTATTTGCCATGGAACATTATGACGTAGAAGCGGATATCATGACAATGGCAAAGGCACTTGCCAATGGCACACCTGTTGGAGCCTTCACTGCCAGAGCCGAAATTGCAGATGTCTATACTCGTCCTGGAGCATCTACTTTAGGTGGAAATCCTGTAACAGCTGCCGCAAGTCTAGCGACGCTGCATTATCTTACCAAGCATGATCTCCCTGGCAAAGCCGCTGTACTAGGCAAGATACTAAAGGACGGTCTTACTGTCCTACAGCAAAAACATCCTATTATTGGAGACATACGCGGTTTGGGACTTATGATTGGGGTGGAATTAGTATATAGCGATAAAACACCTGCAATTAAAGAAACTGATTTAATTTTGGAAGAAATGAAAAATCGTGGTATTTTAGTCGGTAAGAATGGCCCTAACCGTAATGTCCTGGCATTTCAGCCACCGCTGGTAATTACCGCTGAAGATCTTCATCGGTTGCTAAATAACTTAGATGATGTACTATCTTCTATAAAGATATAACTATAATCCACGCATTAAGCGTTCCGGGCGTATCCGTTTATGGGTATGCTCTTCTTTTTTTAGCATAACTTGTAATTGTGACGGGCGTCGTTTAACTGCTTTTATTGTTCTTGCATGAGCAATAAACGCTACGATTGCTATCATTGCCCACAAGCCGACAAAGACCCGCCCCGCTGCTGATGCCATCAGTTCAGGTATAAAGAGGGAAAATAGCGTCAACATTGTCATTAACGCTAAGATGCTTATTAAAGATCCAAATTTACCTATCTTCTCTTTAAACAAAGTTCTCATAACAGTCACTCCTTACTTAGTTCAATTTGCCTGTAAATAAGTGTGCTAGTTTAATTTATTCTAACTTACCATTAACTATTACCAAAATCTTAGATTTTATGTACAAATTATATAACCAAATTCAATCCTGCCACAATGTAGCTAGTGAAAGGATTGAATTACACTATGTTAATTTTTTAATTATTTTGAACGAACATCAACCTTTGTATCGTAAAAGGTACTCGCCGCTCCACGATCTGTAAGCCGCTGGGATGTTAATGCATTCACTGAACTTTGTCCAGGGGTATTCTTGATCCAGAAGATCCCTTCTGTCACAACAACGCCATCTGGAACTTCAGAGGCTATTTTTAGAATAAATACAACTTCGCCTCGTTCATTAAAAGCAATAACCTCCTGCCCATTTTTAAATCCCTTCTTTTTAGCATCATCGGGATTCATCATCAAATACATCGCTTTTCTTTTTTCCAAAAGATCAGACCTTTCATTAAAGGAGGAGTTAAGTGAATATAACCCTGGAGCATTCATGAGCCAAAAAGGTGCATCATCACCATGAGATGGATTATACGTAGGAAGGGGATCTATTTCCCGTGGATTAAAAATTTCAATTTTTCCCGATGGAGTTTTAAATGATATTTTGTAATCAGGCGGCAGCGGCAATTCTGCTGCCATCCCCTCCTGCACCTTATTTATATCAATTTGTGCCAGCCATGGTTTAGGGGCTTCTAGCAACTGCTGAATGATTTCATCAGTTGTTTGCTCAAAAAAAGGTTCCTCAAATCCCATAGCACTTGCTAATAACCTGAAAACATCCCAATTGGCTTTTGCTTCTCCTACTGGTGGAATCACCGGATATGCTCGTTGAACACAATAATGCCCATAAGAGCGATAGATATCGGAGTGCTCTAAAGAACTGGTAGCTGGCAGCACCAGATCCGCATAACGAGCTGTATCGGTCATGAAACGTTCATGAACAATTGTAAACAGATCTTCCCGCAAAAGCCCTTTCACTACAGCATTTTGATCTGGTGCAACAATAGCAGGATTGGAATGATATACATACATACTCATAATAGGAGGATTTTCTATCTGTTGCAAAGCATGACCTAGTTGATTCATATTTACAATTCGGGTGGGTTCTTGCATAAAGTCCTCCCGGGTTATCGAATCCATAGCAAAAGCACTTCCTGTACCAATACTTGCTAATAGCCCGCCCCCCACTTTTGCCCAAGCTCCCACAAGAGCCGGGAGACATGTGATAGCACGGACTGTCATTGCGCCATTACCATATCGTGATAAGCCACTGCCCATAACTATAAAAGGAGCCCGTGCCTTTCCATATAGGATCGCAATCTCCTCAATACTAGCAGCATCAATTCCGGTAATTTTACTTACTACATCTAATGAATATTCAGGTAAAGATTCTTTTTCGAAGGCTTCAAAGCCTTGTACATGCCTGGCAACAAACTCTTTATCTATTAACTTTTTGTCAACTAAGGCACTCATCATACCCAAAGCCAAGGCACCATCGCTGCCAGGTCGTATCATTATTACCTTATCAGCAAATTGAGCCGCTGATGATTGATAAGTCTCAATTAACCAAACCACTGCTCCTGCCTTCTTAGCCTCCCGTATCTGATACAGCAAATGAATATTCGTCGCTAGAATATTCGTCCCCCAAAGAATAATTAAATCACTTGCTGACACTTCTTGAGGATGAGGCGCTAGACTCGAACCCATAACCGCCGACCAACCATACCCCTTAGCTGAAGAACAAATTGTCCGTTCTAAACGAGATGCCCCTAAACGATGAAAAAAAGCCTCACCAATATTACGCTGCACCACGCCCATTGTTCCTGCATAGGAGTAAGGCAATATCGCCTGTGCGCCATACTCAGCAATAATCCCTTGCCAGCGTTCTTTAATATGAAAAATTGCCTCTTCCCAGGAAATCTCTTTAAATTCTCCTGCACCTTTTGGTCCAGTCCGAAATAAAGGTTTCGTTAACCGCTCTGGGGAATGTACTGTTTTCTCATAATGATTCATTTTAGAACATAAAGTTCCTCTCGTATGAGGATGTTCTGGATCTCCTGTAACTCTTACAGCTTTCCCTTCCACCGTTTCTACCATAAGTCCACAGGTATCAGGACAGTCATAGGGACAAACCGATCGCTTTACTTCGATTTTAGGATTCACCACGTAACCTCCTATTGAACTTTTAATCATCCATTTCTCCTTACTAACAGCCTTTTTCTGCTCCACACTCACCACCCGTACCGCGGAGAATCTCAAGAGCATGAGGCAGTACAGGTAAAATAATTTCCAAACATTCCCGCACTGCTTTAGGACTACCCGGCAAATTTACAATCAAACATTTGCCCCGAATACCTGCTACTGCTCGGCTTAACATCGCTCTTGGAGATATCGCAGCGCTCTCTCGTCTCATGGCTTCTGGTAAACCAGGAACAGCCCTTTCAATAACACGCAATGTAGCTTCAGGGGTAACGTCCCTTGGTGAAAATCCAGTCCCTCCTGTGGTAAGTAAAAGCCCCACACCAAGTTGATCTACCATTTCTGTCATGGCCTCTACTAATACATCCTGGTCATCAGGCAGTATACGATAGTCAATCACCTGCCCTTTTATATTCGGCACAAGTTTCTCAATTTCTTTGGCACTGGTATCTTCTCTTTCTCCAATTGCTCCCTTGTCACTAGCCGTAATAATGCCTACTGGTATACCGTGCCAAACTTCAATCCCATACTCTGCTTTAACCCTGCCGCCAACTAGTACTCGGGCAAAAATGCCTTCTTTCGGCATAACGCACTGACCAACCTGCTTAAAAATCTCGCAAAGATGATGACAACTCTTGCCGATTTGAGTTACTTCCAGTAAGGTTTCTCCTGCCTTCAAATAGGTTCCAACAGGTAGTTTGAAAAGCTCTAACCCTTCCGTCGTGAGATTTTCAGCAAAGTCTCCAGGAACGAGTTCCAAACCTTTTTTTCTGCCGATTTCCTTCATTTTTTCAATACTATCTATACTAAGCAAGCTGATCTGGCGATGCCATTTTCCTGCGTGAGCATCGCCTTCCATCCCCCAATTTGCTCTCAACTTAGCCTCACCTATATTTTCTTTACGAACCCCTTTTTCCCTGCTGATACAAACAGCAGCTATTTTTGCAGGCATGAATCATCCTTCCTTTCAAACAGGCCGCTCTTACCGCCTTCTTTTTTCATTAAGCAAATGTTTGCTATTACCATAGAACGATCAATTGCCTTACACATATCATATACTGTCAGAGCTGCAACGCTAACGGCGGTCATGGCCTCCATCTCTACGCCTGTTTGCCCGCTTACCCTGACAGCAGCTTCTATCATGATTGATCGCTGCTCCCTGGTAAAATGGATCTCAACTGAACTAATTAATAGAGGATGGCAAAGAGGTATGAGATGCTGTGTCTGCTTTGCAGCCATGATACCTGCCAAACGTGCTACTTCTAACACATTGCCTTTGGCAATTTGACTGTCATATATTTTCTCTAGTGTTTCTTTTTCCATAAAAATTTGTCCACGAGCTACTGCTTGTCTTTGCGTTATATGTTTACCACTGACATCTACCATGTGGCTTTCGCCCTGGGCGTTAAAATGAGTAAATTCTGCCATAATTATGCACAAATCCTCCCTTTATAAATGAACGATGAAGATATTGAACTCACCTTCACAGCTGCGACACCGCAGCGTCTCTCTTCTAGCAATTTGCCAGCTATACCTTTGATAACCGAATTCTATTTTCTAAAAAATCAGTAACCTCTTTAACCTCTTCCAGCTTAAAATAAGGGACACCAGTATAAATTTGCTGATCTGCAACTAAGGCGATTCGATTCTTTTTTAGGCCAATATATTCTCTTCCCTGCCGATGTACCTCAATTTGTGGTTTTTCTTCTTGTTTAAAACCCTCTGTCAAAATTAAATCCACATTGTTAATCCCTTGAATGATATCATCCAGCGCAAGTGGCTGGGTAAGGGTCTGCACGATTGCTACTTGATGCGCGGAGGCAATGCATACAACTTCAGCACCAGCTTGGCGGTGCCTCCATGTATCCGTCCCAGCATGATCTATTTCAAAATCATGACAATCGTGTTTAATCACTGCAATACGATAACCACGATTTTTCAACTCACGAATAACCTTTGTCAAAAGCGTCGTTTTACCGCTATTGGAATAACCTACAAAGGAGACAAGGGGTATCATAGTCGCTTTCCTTCTTTCCACTATTACTTTAAATTAGCCACCAATACGATGCATACCTCTTTTACTTTTTCCCCCATTCCTCAAGTCACATTCCTTGGGTTTATTCCAGATCACTTGTTTTATCGTATCCAAGAGCTTCTGATCAGAAATTCCTGCACGCAGTCTTTCACGCAAGGAATATTCCTGGTTCGATAACAGACAAGGTTTAAGATTGCCATCAGGAGTAAGACGAATTCGATTGCAAGAACTGCAGAAATGTTGAGAAATAGGAGTAATAAAACCAATTGAGCCCTGTGCCTGAGGGAAGCGATATATTTGAGCCGGTGAGTGATTACTCATTTCAGGAATCAGTTTACCAAAGCCAGCTTTTAAAAGTTGCTGCTTCATTTTATCTGCTGCAAATAAATATTTTCGTTCCAAGGCAAAGGGCATATATTCAATAAATCGAACCTGATAGGGATTATTTATAGCCAAGTTCGCAAAATCAGCAATTTCATCTGAATTTATGCCGTTCATAACTACCATATTTAACTTAATCGGTGTAAGGCCTATTTCTTGCGCCTTTTTTATTCCTGCCAATACCCGATACAATGCATCATGTCCTGTTATCTGTTTAAATCGCTCAGGATCTAATGTATCAAGACTCACATTGATACGTTTCACCCCAGCTTCCTTTAAAAGAGAAGCATATTCTTCCAGCATACTACCATTCGTTGTTACAGCCACTTCTTTGATCCCAGGAATAGCTGTTACCTTATGTAAAAAGCCAATAATCCCTTTACGTACCAAAGGCTCACCACCAGTAATGCGTACTTTATCAACCCCTAAGCTGGCAAAGGCAGTAATAATGCGCAAGATTTCTTCATACCGTAAAATATCATTATGCTCCATCCATTTTACACCTTCTGAAGGCATACAGTATTGGCATCGAAAATTGCACCTATCCGTTACTGCTACTCGCAGGTAATGAATGCGCCTTCCCACACTGTCATATAAACCATTCATCCTGCAACCTCCTGTCTTATTTTTATGCAAAATACTATGGTATTTATCCGATGACCAACTCGCTATAAGACTCCCCCTCTTCCAAAAGATAGTTCGTGTGCGATTAAGTCCGGCGGATAAGTACAACAAAATCGGTCATTTGGTGTTAACTCCATCTAAATCAAGTCTTCTTGCAACAATTCTAAATGAAGATTACTCTCATACTGTATTGATAGTATTAGCCTTCCAAATCTAATAATCCTTTTTTCATTGCGTATCTAACCATTTCCGGTCTAGTTTTTAAATCAAGTTTTTCCATGATTCTAGCCTTGTAAGCTTCAACGGTCTTAACAGAAAGACAAAGTTGCTCAGCAATGTCTTTATTAGCATACCCCATAGCCACCAAGCGCAATGTTTGTTTCTCTCGTTCTGTTAGTAATTGCAATGACTCAAATTCTTCGCTTTTATTTCCCTGACGTAAAAATCTCTCAATTAAAGATTTAGCAGCAGATGGATATAAATAAGATTCCCCTTGGTGAACTGTGCGAATGGCTTTGAGTAAATCAAAGTCAGGAGCAGTTTTTACAATATATCCCACTGCCCCCGCCTTTAAAGACTGAAATAGATATTCTTCATCATCATGCATGGTTAGAATCAGCACTCGAATCTCAGGTAGTAATTCCTTTAATCTAGCAGTAGCAATCAGACCATTCTCACCTGGAGGCATGCTCAAATCCATAAGTACCACCTGAGGAAGAAGTTTTACCCCTAATTCTACCGCTTCTCTTCCATCAGCAGCCACCCCTACCACTTGCATATCTTGCTGGGAATTAATTAACATAGCTAATCCCGAACGGACAACAGCGTGATCATCAGCTATTAGAACACTAATGGTCATAGATTATTTCCTCCTCTTTGCCCAAGGGAACATATACACGAATAGTAGTACCATGATCACATCCGGAAGTAATTTTAAGAGTACCGCCAATCAATTTCGCTCTTTCTCGCATACCATAAAGCCCTAATCCTGTTCCCATCACTTCTATTTTCTCTAGATTAAAACCCCGTCCCAAATCTATAACTGCCAAATACAATAGTTGATCCTGTTCTTCAAAATGTATCTCTAGTATATCAATATTCGCATATTTAGCCGCATTTATCATAGCTTCTTGACAAATACGATAAAGTGCTGTTTCTATCGATGCTCCATAACGACGCTCTTGTCCTACAACGGATAACCTTGTTACAATTCCATAGGTTCGCTCAAACTGTTTAATGAAAGAACGTAAGGCGGGTACAATTCCCCAATCATCAAGTGAGGAAGGTCTTAGATCTACAGCGATATGTCGGACTTCACTCAAAGCTTGAACCGCCATATCTCTCACTAATTGAAAATGACTTTTTAAGTCGTTTTCTAGTTCCATCTGTTCAATTATATTAAGCCCTACAATCATGCTATAAATGGTTTGCCCCACTCCATCATGTAGCTCACGAGACACACGTTTACGTTCTCCTTCTTGCGCCTGAATCATATAATTCGCCATTTTTTTTTGAACATATTTTTGGTCTTGCTTATTGTATTCGGACATATCGCGAAGTACGACGATCAAAAAACCACCAGCATTCTGCGGCAAACGAGTTGTACTAGCTGATACCGAAAAAATATGTCCCTTTCTGTGCAATAAACGAATTTTAAAGGAAGACATACTTTCTAAGGTAGTAAAACAATTTATACAAACTGTAAAATCTGCACACCTTTCCATCCCATGACAAATATCACATAAACGTATTTTATGAATCAGCTCTTCAGTACAATAGCCCGTCAGCATTTCGATTGACGGATTCGCATCAATAATAATACCCTTATCATCTAAAATGACAATTGCATCGCTTCCATACTGAAAAATATCTTTAAATAATGGCTCCGAAGTTTTCTGCCTCACGCCAATAGCCTCCATTATAGTAAATGCATGCTTTTCTCTCAGATACCTATTATATTTTCCATTTCTTTAGCAACTTGTTTCACTAATTCAACTATCACTTCTTCTATTATACATGGATTACGATAACCAATTAATAACACACCTTTTACTCTTCCCGCTATCAAGACTGGAACTCCCAAAGCGGATCGCAGTTCTTCAGCATAAAGAATGGGATATTCTTGAGGGTCATCATGTTGCCTATGCTCATAATTCTCTAATATCATTGGCCTACCTGCCATCAATACTTTTCCTGCAATTCCTTTACCAGAACGTAATACAATTCGTCGAAAACGTTCATTTTTATTACCTACTGCATATTTCCAACGAATAACAGCTTCTCCTGGCTCTTGACAGGCAAAAGCCGAGAAGTCAGCATCAGTCCGTTGTCGTAACTCCTCCAAATATTTATTAATTACTCCTGCTAGTGTATCCATTAAGAAATTCTCCCGAAATATTAATTTTACTTACAATTTAGCACAGTTTCTATTTAAAAGCAAAGACAAAGACGGTTATGAAATAAGGGCAATCTAAAAAATAACTTTGATTGCCCTTACAACTCAATAAAGTGATTTTACTTTTAAGTCCTTACTAAAATATTGAATATATGCTCTGTTGATATATTCAATAGGCATACTCCATACATGTACTAATCTTGTAAAAGGCCATATAGCAACTATTCCAAAACCTACTATAACATGAAGTTTGAACACCAAAGGGACAGCAGCCATAAAGGAAACAGCAGGCTGCAAAAATAATAAACCTCTAAACCAAGGACCAATGGTTTCCCGATAATCAAAACTCCCTGTGCTCAGTACATTTGTAATTGTACTTGCCAACCCTAACGAAACTTCAATCAGCACCAATATCACAACAATTAAATCAGCTGCACTACTAACTGCAAATACACGATCATTGCCAACGCGACGCAGCGTAAGAATAAGAATACCTGCTAATGTGACTAGGCCAGCTGGTCCTCCACCATAAACAGCAGCCATATGATACATCTGTTCATTTACTCCAATGGATTCAAAAAAGACTTTAGGAATCAACAGACCAGAAATGTGCCCTCCAACGACGGCTAAAATACCAGCGTGGAACAACATACTACCCCACCATAAACTACGTTTTTCCAATAATTCACTTGATTTAGCTGTCCACCCCAATTGATCCGTATTATAACGGTAAATATGCCCGACTACAAAAATAGTTAACGCTATATAAGGATAAATCACCCATAGAAATTGTTCTGCGAATTTCATGATAGATCTCCCCCTATGTGGACAGTTTTTACACATGCCACTGGTACTGTAGATTCGACGCAAACCTCAAGCAATGTAGCATAGGGACTATGTTTTTCCTTAAGTTGCTGCCATAATTTATCCATACCAGGACCTACAATTTCTAGAACCTGATTACATGATTCCTGATTAGCAATCGCTAAGAATTCAAGCAACAGGGGAAGGTAGTCAGGTAATTCCTCTGTTGCTACCTCAAGTCCAGCTTGTAAGTAGATTGCTTTCAAGTCTGCCAGCACCTGACCACGCTTTCGATCATCAGGGCAGAGCAAGGAGGTAATGTACAAATTACAGTGTTCGCTAAAATCAAAAGTGTCTACATATTCTGCTGCTAATTCTTCACAACTTCTGTGGTCCAAATAATCCAGAAAAGTATATACATTTTCTTTTTTTGGCAAATGTTCCAATCTACTTGCCAGTGTACGTAATTGATTGATTTCCAGCCAGCTGCTCTTAGGATATTGCAGCAATATGGAGAGGAATTGCAACATTTCTTTATCTATCACCCTCTTCACCTCCAGTGCTATAGAAAGAGTTACCCTGGGGCAGAGAATAACCACAACTACCTTGTTGTTTATATACATTCACATATTTTTCTTGATGTGATGTGGGAATAACAAAGCGATCCTCATATTTGGCAATGGCCAGCAGACGATACATACGCTCGGCAGCAGTTTCATCAAGACCAGCCTTCCTTAGCTTATCCGCATCAACTGTTTTGTTTGTATTGATTGATCGCATATAGGTTCGCATCGCGAGCAGTTTACCTAAAGCAATTTTTACAGCTTCTATATTACCAGCCGTCAAGATATTGGCCAAGTACTCGATGGGAATACGCATATCATCGAGTAATGGAAATAGATTTTGATTTACCCCTTGTTCTTTTGCCGCACTAACAATAGGACTAAGAGGTGGTATATACCATACCATTGGCATGGTGCGAAATTCCGGATGCAGTGGCAGTGCCACCCCATACCGTACAGCTAAATCATAGATGGGGGAACGCTTCGCATCTTCTAACCAATCTTCACGAATGCCATCAAGGCGAGCCTTTGCAATCACTTCAGGATCAGTCGGGTCTAAGAATACACTGAGCTGAGCCTCATATAATTTCTGTTCATTGACAGTGGATGCCGCTTCTTTTATTTTATCCGCATCATACAATACAACGCCCATATACCGCACACGACCAGAACAAGTTTCTGAACAAATAGTTGGCTGACCAGATTCCACCCGGGGAAAGCAAAAAATACATTTTTCTGCTTTATGGGTTTGCCAATTAAAATAAACTTTTTTATACGGGCAGCCCGTCATACACAGACGCCAGCCTCGACAAGCGTCCTGATCGACTAATACAATGCCATCTTCTTCCCGCTTATAAATAGCACCTGAAGGACAAGCTGCCACACAGCCAGGATTTAGACAGTGTTCACAAATTCTTGGTAGATAAGCCATGAAGGTCTGTTCAAACTCAAATTTTACTTTTTCCTGCATCTTTACTATATTCGGGTCCTTAATACCAGTTTGATGGGCACCTGCTAAATCATCTTCCCAGTTTGGCCCCCACTTTAACTCCATATTCTTACCAGTAATCACTGATTTAGGACGGGCAACGGGCTGATAGCTTTTGGTGGGACTGTTCAGTAGTTTTTCATAATCATAAGTCCAGGGTTCGTAGTAATCATCAAGAGTCGGCATATCAGGGTTATGAAACAACTTAAATAATAACTTTGCCAAACGACTGCCGCCTTTTAGCCTGATTTTACCATCTTGTAATTCCCAGCCACCTTTATATTTTTCTTGATTTTCCCATTCCACAGGATAACCAATGCCAGGTTTGGTTTCTACATTGTTAAACCACATATACTCCGCACCCTCACGATTGGTCCAAGTATTCTTACAGGTCACACTGCAAGTATGGCAGCCAATGCATTTATCCAAATTAATTACCATCGCCAATTGAGCTTTAATCTTCAAGCCAAGCTACCTCCTTCAACTTGCGAACTGCAACATAGATATCTCTTTGATTGCCAATTGGCCCGTAATAGTTAAACCCATAGCTAAGCTGGGCATATCCGCCAATACATTGAGTGGGCTTCACATGAACCCGTGTAGGACTATTGTGTGTACCGCCTCGCTGACCAGTAATGGATGAACCTGGGACATTGATATGCTTATCTTGGGCATGATACATATAAAGAGTGCCCCTAGGCATACGGTGACTCACTACTACTCTGGCAGCAACTACACCATTACGGTTATATACTTCTACCCAGTCATTATCTTTAAGATCTGCCTGCAAGGCGTCCTGATAATTCATCCATACATGAGGCCCACCGCGGAATAAGGTCAGCATATGCAGGTTATCTTGATAGGTACTGTGTATATTCCATTTGCCATGGGGGGTAAGATATCGCAGCACAATCTCCTTACCTGCCGCTAAGGGTTTATGTTCTTTGCCAGCAAACAGCACCGGTGATAAAGTCGGTTTATATACAGGCATGGCTTCACCAAACTCCAGCATGATTTCATGATCGATATAGAAATGCTGCCGTCCTGTCAATGTGCGAAAAGGCATCAAATGATCGATACTGGTAGTAAAGGGTGAATAGCGCTTATTTCCTTGATTGGAACCAGTAAACACAGGTGTGGGAATAACTTGCCTAGGCTGCACCGTAATGTCCTTAAAAGTAAACTTTTCTCCCGCCCTGCCAGCGCTGATATCTTTAAGCTCCATACCCGTTTTCTTTTCCGCATCTTCCCACGCTTTCATGGCTAATTTGCCATTAGTAGCACTTGACAATGTAAGGATTGCTTCTGCCGCTTGACGAGCAGTCTCGATAGCAGGACGACCGAAAGCCACACCTGGCACAGTAACCTGCCCATTACTCTTTTTTAGTTCTTCATACTGTTCTTTAACAGGAACAGCATAACCATGGGCCCCCACTGGATTTTTTTCTAATAATGTACCAAGGGAAGTAAATTTATTATAAATTTCTTTATAATCCCGCTCCACCATTACCAGATTCGGCATCGTCTTTCCAGGCACCGCCTCTACTTCTCCTTTGCGCCAATCCAGCACCTTGCCAAAAGGTTGGGCAATCTCGCCTGGCGAATCATGCATAAGCGGCACTGCCACAATATCTTGTTGCACCTCAGGCAGATATTCTTTTGCTATAGTGGAAAAGGTCTTTGCTAAACTTTTGAAAATATCCCAATCTGATTTAGCTTCCCAAGGTGGATTAATGGCTGGATTGAACGGATGAACAAAAGGATGCATATCCGTACTGCTTAAATCTGTTTTTTCATACCAAGTAGCTGCAGGCAGTACAATATCAGAGTAAAGCGCCGTGCCAGCCATGCGAAAATCTATAGTAACCAATAAATCCAGCTTACCTTCTGGGGGTGCATTATTCCACGTAACTTCTTCTGGCCTTAGCTCTTCATTCGGTTCCGATAAGAGACCATGAGATGCTCCCAGTAAATATTTCAGAAAATACTCATGCCCTTTACCAGAACTAGAAATCAAGTTAGAACGCCAGACAAATAATCCACGAGGGTGATTCTTCCTGTTGTCAGGATCTTCTACGGCAAAAGACATGGATTTGTCCTTGAGTTTTTCAACGACATGACTGATGACTTGATCGGAAGTTTCAGCTCCTGCTTGACTGGCTTCTGCACTTAGCTGCAAAGGATTTTCACTAAACTGAGGATAGGAAGGCATCCATCCGAGTCTGGCGGCTAACACATTATAGTCTGCGGGATGGCTATAGCGGCTTTTAGTGACTGTTGGTGATTTTAGTCCATCCATGCTATGTGTTTCATACTGCCACTGATTGGTGGCAAAATAAAAAAAGGAGGTCGCATTCTGCAGACGTGGAGGCATTGACCAGTCACGAGCAAATGCTACTGTACCCCAGCCTTCGATAGGACGACACTTCTCCTGTCCTACATAATGAGCCCAACCACCGCCATTTACACCCTGACAGCCAGTTAGGATTACCAAATTTAATATCGCCCGGTAAATGGTGTCTCCATTAAACCAATGATTAATGCCTGCTCCCATGATAATCATGGACCGCCCCAACGTATCGGCAGCATTTTGGGCAAATTCTCTAGCTATTTGAATCACTAATTCAGTTTCCACATTCGTATGTTTCTTTTGCCAAGCCGGGGTATATGTTTGTTCATCATAATAATCTAAAGGATATTGTCCTGGCAGATTACGTTTCACTCCATATTGAGCTAACATCAGATCAAATACAGTTGTGACTCTTAGCAATTTACCGTTTTTCATAATCAATTTAACGGGAATGCCTCGTTTAACAATTCCAGTACCACCTTCCGTAAATTCAGGAAGATCCACACAAATTTGCTCATCTTCCAGACCAAGGAATGTCAGTAACGGAGAAAGAGCCTCACCAGATTCATTCTCCATTTTCAGATTCCATTGTCCCGTACTATCCCAACGCTGGCCAATGGTCCCTTTAGGAATCGCTGGACCTTCTTGTACTGCATCCCACAGTACTGGTTTCCACTCGCCTTTATTCACTGCTAGCCCAAGATCACTAGCTCGCACAAAACGACCTGGGGTATAAACAGTATCATCTTTTTCAATGAGTACTAAAAATGGCATATCCGTAAACTGTTTTGCATAGTCCAAAAAGTATTTTTCTTGTTTATCAACATAAAATTCTTTCAAAATTACATGGGTCATTGCCTGAGCTAAAGCAGCGTCTGACCCCGGATTAACTGGGAGCCAATTATCGGCAAATTTTACATTTTCCGCATAGTCAGGGCTGACGGCTACGACCTTTGTACCTTTATAACGGACTTCCGTCATAAAATGGGCATCTGGCGTTCGAGTCATTGGTATATTGGAACCCCACATAATGATATACCCCGCATTATACCAGTCGCTGCTCTCCGGTACATCCGTCTGCTCACCCCATATCTGCGGTGATGCAGGGGGCAAATCCGCATACCAGTCATAAAAACTCAGCATAGGAGCACCTAAGAGGGATAAAAATCGTGATCCCGCTGCATAGCTTACCATGGACATGGCAGGTATGGGCGTAAAACCAGCAATGCGATCAGGTCCGTAAGTGATAATGGTATATAGCAGCATAGCGGACATAATTTCATTAACCTCTTGCCACTCAACCCTCACAAAGCCACCTTTGCCTCGCACCTCTTTATATTGTTTTACTTTATCTTTATCTTCTACAATGGAGCCCCAAGCCTTTACTAAATGACCATTATTTTTTGTTAGCGCCTCACGCCACAAGGACAATAATTGACGGCGAATATAAGGGTGCTTAATTCTAAGAGGACTATATACATACCAGGAGAAGCTAGCTCCCCTTGGACATCCTCTAGGCTCAAACTCTGGCATATCTGGTCCTGTAGAGGGATAATCCGTCTGCTGGTTTTCTGAAGTAATAATACCGTCCTTAACAAATACCTTCCAGCTACAGGACCCTGTACAGTTTACACCATGGGTCGTGCGTACCACTTTGTCATAATTCCAACGCTTACGGTATATAGTTTCAGCGTTTCGATCATCTGCAACCACTTGGCTCCAGCCATTCTGCGCTGTTTCTTTGCTTTTAAAGAAATTCAGTTTTTTCCATAATGATAATTCTTGCTTCTTCATTTATTCTCACCTCCATATTTCTTAGCACTTTATCTCTGCATTTGTTCGACTGTAATAATAACGAATTACAAATAGACTGATTATATAAAAGGCAATAAAACCATATAAGGCCATGGCAGGCGATCCAGTAGTCCGTGTTGACCAACCAAAAGCTATGGGAACAAAAAACGCACCATAAGCAGCAACGGCTGAAATAAAGCCAATAGCTGGCGCTGCTTCTTTAGGGTTAAATATTTTGGAAGACATGCCAAAAGTGGAACCGCTGGCTGCCCCAGTAGTAACAAATAAAATTAATGCCATGATAAAAAATGCGACAAAATTATGTTGGTTCATAAAAAAGATAACTCCTAAGGTAGCACCACTCATAATAAAAATAGACCAAAAGCTTACTCGCGCCCCACCGTATTTATCAGCAGCCCAGCCTCCTATAGGACGAGAGAGAGCGCCTACGAGAGGTCCTAAAAAAGCATATTGCAACGGGTTAATGATAGGAAATTGGAACTTTATCAATAAGGGAAAGACTGCGGAATAACCAATAAAAGAACCAAAAGCAATGGTATAGATAAAACTCATGATCCACATATGTTTACAGCGGAAGATGCTGAATTGTTCACGAAGAGACGCTTTAGCAGTCTCCAAATTATTCATACCAAAAAATGCGGCTACTGTGATCACTACAATAGGAATAATCCATATAAAAGCAGCATTTTGCAGCCAAATACTTTTACTACTCCCGCCATTTACTAAAAGTTGAGGTTCACCACCGATACTGCCAAAGATTCCAAAAGTAACAACAAACGGTACCACAAACTGTACAATACTGACGCCTACATTACCCAATCCCCCATTGATTCCTAATGCAGTTCCCTTCAATTTCTTGGGGAAAAAGAAGCTAATGTTACCCATAGACGATGCGAAGTTTCCTCCACCTAAGCCACATAAAATAGCCCATATCATCATCGTTCTATAGGTTGTAGTGATATCCTGTACTGCATATCCAATACCAATCGCTGGAACTAAAAGAGATGCCGTGCTAATCACCGTCCAATTCCGACCACCAAAAACAGGTACGACAAAAGCATACAGAATCCGTAACGTTGCACCTGATAATCCTGGCAAAGCAACTAAATTAAATAACTCCTCAGTACTGAATGTGAACCCTGCACTGTTAAGATTAACCGCTATAACCGACCATAACACCCAAATGCAAAAAGATACGAGTAGAGCCGGAACAGAAATCCATAAATTTCGGTTCGCAATTTTTTTTCCCTCCTGCTCCCAAAAAACAGGGTCCTCCGGATTCCATATTTTCAATTTATACAATGACTGGTCCCCCTTTAGTAAGTGTGTAATATATATTGTCAGATTTATTTTAATATTTTGCCGATGAAAAGTAATGTAGGGAATCCCCTATATAGATTAAGGGGATTCCCTACATTGGCTATAAAAAATCATTTATGTCATTATTGTTAACTTTACCAATATATATACTCCGCTACTTGCGCCTTAGGATTCAAAATTACATCTTTCAATACCCAGTTTTTGAATACCTGATAACCAGTTCTATCAACAATGTATCCTACATGTTCCTTTCCTCCTGGTGCATCTTTGTCTATATAATTATGGACATAGGCATAGGTATTTTTAATGATCTCTAAAACACTAGCTTCATCAATCCACTTGATAAACGGCTGCGCAATTCTAGGGTTCTTTCTTCCCGTTCTTCCCATAATTACAAGCTGATATAATTTATTGGAACTTCTCGTCCAAGCCCCTGTTGGGCACTTTAATACACATTCTCCGCAGCCAATGCATTTATCTGAATGCTTGACTACCTTAAAGTTTTCAAATTTCAAGGCGCCAGCAGATTTTTTTTCACAAGCTTTTACACATGCCTGACATCCAATGCACCGATAGGAATCATACTGTGACTCGTTCATGCCAATAATGCCAAAATCATTCATTCTTGCCTTAATACAATCATTAGGACAACCAGTAAGAGCAATTTTTACATGATAATCATTAGGGAAAATCACTTTCTCTATCCTTTGAGCAAAAGCACTGGTATCAAAATTAGCAAACTGGCATACCCGACTCCCAATACAGGCCGCAACATTTCTGGTACCTGCTGCAGAATATCCTGCATTAGAATCAGTTTGGTTAACTTCAAGTCCGTCGATTAGACTTTGAATTATGGCATTCACCTCTGCCATTTTTTCAATATCAATACCTGGAATCTCAAAACCTTGTCGCGTTGTTATATGAATGGTACCATTACCAAATGTTTCTGCCACGTACTTAACCGTATCCAGATATTTTGCTGCCATTTCTCCCCCTGGAACCCTAATCCTAACAGCAGTCTTATATCTTTCCTTTGTTATACGAAAGGCATTCTTTTTTAGTATTTTTGTATTTATATCCATGCATACTGCTCCTCCTTAATTAATCAATAAAACTCTTAGCTTTCACATAATTAAACACAGGTCCCTCAAGGCAAATATAAGTATCGTCAATTTTACAGTGTCCGCATTTGCCAACGCCACAGCACATTTTTCTCTCATAGGACACCCATATATTTTCTTCCCTAATCCCTCTTTTTAAAAATTCTGCCACAGTAAAACGAATCATTACAGGCGGACCTACAACAATCACATTTGCCATTGATTGATTTTCTATGGAGATATCCTGTATATAATTTGTAATAAGACCCGTATTGCCTGTATACGTTTCATCATCTGAACCATCTACTGTTACTATAACATTTATTGCCCTTTGCCACTTCTCAAAGTCAGCTTTATAAAGTATATCTTTAGGTGATTTGAATCCAGCAATCAAGGAAAAGACTGTCACTTCATGAACATTATCAGCAAAGTAATCTACAACGCCTTTGACTGGTGCTAACCCCGTCCCACCAGCAGCAACAATAACTTCCTTCGATTTAAACAAGTCAATGTCAAAACCATTACCATAAGGCCCCCTTAGGAATAACACGCCACCTTCCTGCAGCTCATGAATCGTATTGGTAACCAGCCCCACTCTGCGAATTGTCAATCCAACATACCCTTCACCAATTTCACTCACAGATATGGGTGCTTCGCCAAATTTAGGAATGGATACTTCAAAAAACTGTCCAGGCTTTACATCGCCCTTATACTCCATTAAGAAAGTATAATCAATAGCAGTATGAGGAATTATTTTTATAATTCGGGATTTAAAAGGCAGATACGTATTGCTCATTATTTCTCCTCCACTATGCTGTTTAGTCTATTTGCACAATGCGCAATCGAAATATACTCTGGACATGCATCATCACATCTTCCACACCCGACACACATATGGTAGCCAAAGCGCTTTTTATAATCATGAAACTTATGCATCACTCTAAATCGCATACGATCTCCTTGCTTTTTGCGGAATGAATGTCCTCCGGCCATATCCGTGAAGCCATCAACCATACAGGAAGACCAAACCCGTCTTCGCTCTCCCATGTTTTTATTTTCTTTATAAAAGATATCTTGCATCGAGAAACAACTACAAGTTGGACATACAAAACTACATCTTCCGCAGCCGATGCAGCGAGATGAATATTCTTCCCAAAAAACAGATTGTGCCAGGCCTTTTGATAGCTCTTTCGGTATAGAAACCTTCGTTTTATTTTCCATGACGAAACGCGGAGAAAGGTCTACTACCTTTTCATCCAGCCGCCCCATCTCTTTATTATTAATTCCAACATATACATAATCACCCTCAGGACGTATAAACATATCATATTCATCCGTAATATTGGTTCCCATACTGGCGCAAAAACAGTTTGCAAAACTTTCATAACATTCGATGAGACAAAATCTTACTTTTTCACGAAATACCTTATAGTAAGGATCTTCACATCCATTTCTTAGATAGATATCATCAAGCCTTTTTATGCCATGTATGTCACAACTTCTCAAGAATAGCAGTATTTTTTTATCATGAACCTTGGGTTCTGTCCAATTATCCTCGTTAAAATAAAATAAAGTCTCAGTAATGGGTAGAAGAATTTCTTTAGCAGAAAAATTAGTTTTTATCGTCAGTTCGACTTCTTCTAGCTTTGTTATTTTCTGATACCTAACTGAATCCGTATTGGTAAAAGCCCCCTTCCCCAAGAGAGCTACGGGAGCAAAAATTAGATACTCCTTTTCTAGTTCTTTTAAGTACTGGTTAAACCTTATCCCGGTTACTTTATATGCCATTATTTTTTTCCTTTCCTACGTTTGTTTTTTTCTTATGAATCCTGCTTTTACCCTTGCCTCTTTGAGAACCTTATTATTCTATAGTTCTTTTGTGCAATGAATAGATATCAGGCTAATTTTAATATTTAACTACTAAAAAGTAATGTAGGGAATTCCCTCTATTGATAAAGGAAATTCCCTACATTGTTTATTTTAATAAATTTCTATTCCTAGAGGGATTACACCATTTTAATTATTGGCAAAGAAAATAACACATTGTTTTAGAATGTATCTACCACCAATAATGAGGGTATTTGTACTTTAGTACATATTTATTAAAAACCACTGCTACAGCTGCTACCATGATGCTACCAATCAACACTGTAAAGAAAACCTTCCTCGCACACAAGCTCCCTAAAGTAGACCAACTAATGTGTTTAAAGTTCAATTTACGATGCAGTATTTGTCGTGAATTAGTATGCATACATGTCGTTATTCCTCTCCAACATCTAATAAGGCCCATGGAACAATTTACAAACATCGTAAATATACTTGTACCTATATCAGTAGAAAATTTATTATACTCTTTTGATGGCTAAAAGTAATCTAGGGAATTCCCTATTTAAGTCGTGGGAATTCCCTATTGTTTATTGCTCCTAACTTAGTCTGTAATTCGCTTTTCTCCCGTAATCGCTTGAATCGGCTTAATATCCTGGGTAACTTCTAAAACGCCAGAGAAATTTTCGTCCTTGTCTCTTACCGCAAAATAACGAATATATACGAATTTATCTCCCATCTTGATCCAAAAGTCTTCATTGTCCTTTTTCCCGCTTTTAAAGTCCTCCACTATTTTTTCTACCACATGGGCACTCGCTGGAGGATGGCAGTTTTCTACCTTACGACCTATAATCGTACGGGTGCGTGGGAAAATTCGCTCCTTGGTCGTAGAGAAAAACTTAACGACTCCATTTTTATCAACAAAAGTGATATCAACTGGTAAATGCCGATAAATCAATTCAATTTCTTGGGGTGATAAAAAACCAGTGTCAAACTTAACATGGCCGCTTGTATTATTTTCATTGAGTGGATTTATAACGTCTTCCTTCACATCCTCCCGATATGGTTTCCAGCCATACTGAGGTTCCACTAAGCAATAACCAATTTCATCACTGTCGAGTAGAGCACCGTACCATTCATCTTCTGAAAGTGTTTCCATCGCCATTGGCAGGAATATTTTTTCTTCTTTAAAAATCATTTCCTCAACTTGTACTAATGTTTCTTCCGTTTTAGCAATTAAGTCCTCTTTTATAGGTGATTGATAAGCAACAGCCAAGCTTTTTGCCTCTTTTAACAAGTTCCTGATTTTATCGTCGACGCCCCACATGACTTTGGGTGGCCCAGTAATTTCATACTTTTCCAAAAACGGAAATATAAGATCCTCTTTTCGCCTATAATGTTTATCAACGTCCCATAGCAAGTTTATTTTTTCAGTCAATTGTAAAGCTAATGCTTTTTCAGCCTGGCTAGGCGCCTGCTTTAGTTCTATGAGGATAGGCCTAATTTCCTGATCTATTAGCTTTTGCAGTGCTTGATTCTCTGCTATAAAAATTGCTGCTGGATGTCCATGCTCTACTGATAATTCCGGATTTTTCTCTAATGCATCTCGGAAGACCGCAGCATGAACATCGCAGAGTCGTTGGACTTCTTCCACTGGTAACCCCTCATTAATCAGTCCTTGTTCAATCAAAGAGAGTTCAGATGGATCCATGCCTACAGCAATTTTATCAAATTTGTCTTTGACGTCCTGAACTGATTTTCCCTGATGAAGTTCCAAGATTATTTCTTTTAAAGCTTTTTGCCTGTACTCTCGATTATTAATTAGTTGACTCATATGTACCTCCCCAGCACTATACCACCATTGCCATTTACTTTGCTTTATTTTTAACACTACTTAGCATTTCCACACTTAAATAATTCATACAAAAACTACACGTGCATATTGCTTTTACTTACATCCATCTCGTTAACCTTTAAATAAAAACAGTTTACAATAATGGTAAAATTATTATAAACTATACATATGGATTTCATACCGCAGGAGGACAGTTTATGAAGTTAACACTTAGAGAAATGATCTTAATTTCTATTTTTGCTGCATTAACTGCAGTAGGTGCATTTATAAGAATTCCTACTCCCCTTGTACCTTTCACATTGCAATTTTTATTTTGCGCTTATTCAGGTGTGTTTTTAGGGGGAAGGAAAGGATTCTATTCCCAGATATTATATGTTGGAATTGGTTTAATCGGCATTCCTGTTTTTGCCAGTGGCGGCGGCCCTGCCTATGTACTGCAGCCTACTTTTGGTTATTTGTTAGGTTTTATAGCTTGTTCTTATACCATCGGCCGACTGGTTCAACATTTTTCTACTATAACCTTTATAAAAGTTTATAGTGCAGTCCTCTTAGGATTATTCTTTGTTTATGTTTTTGGCGTAGGATATTTATATCTCATTGTAAATTTTTACTTACATAAACAAATGACACTACAAGCTGCTATCGGAGTGGGTCTTCTCCCTTATATTATTTCCGATTTAATCTTAAGTGTACTAATCGCACTTACCGCCGTTCGTATTATACCTATATTGAGGAAAAGCGGTTATTCTGTATCAACTTTTAATTCAAGATAACTCTATGGTATTTTAGATTCTTAGCTAGCTAGTAAAGAAGCACTCTTTAGCCTTGATTATAATAAAAAATGGCAGGTTACTTATAATATCCTGCCATTTTTTATCACTTACACCTTGTGGAATAGGGCATTCAATTAGAGTAGCAAAAACAAAATTATGACAATGGTCGTCATTGACAGTAGTCATCCCCTGAACAAAATGAACATGTTTACCAGCACCTACTTCAATGGCTAGCCCTGTTTGTATTTTCCTTAGCTCATGGATTTTATTTCCTCATTTATCTAGTTCAATTATTGATGTAACCTAGGCTGCGAATAGTACCAGCCCCCTCCTTACAAATAAATCCCCTGAATTCATAGAGTTTGAATTCAGGGGATTCTATTTGTTCATTCTATTGTTTAAGTTCTCTTTATTTATTAAGTTTCAATAGTTCTTTGACTTTTGCAACCACATGCTCTACAGTAAATCCATACTCTTTAAGTACGATTGATTCCGGCGCTGAGGCACCAAATGTATCAATTCCTAATACACATCCCAGATCGCCAACATAACGTTCCCAACCTAATGTTGATCCCATTTCGATTGCTAGACGAATTTTCACATTAGAAGGAAGCACAGTTTCTTTATATTCCTCCGACTGATGTTCAAATAAGTTCCATGAAGGGAAACTGACTACGGATACAAAAATATTTTCACTTGCAAGCTGACTCTGAGCCTGCACGGCTAGTTGAACTTCAGATCCCGTTGCCAAGAGTAAAGCACTTGGGGTTTCTGTGCTTGCTTTTGAAATAACATATGCACCTTGTCGTACACCTTTATCTGCAATATCCTTTGTTCCAGGAACGGTCAGAAGGTCTTGTCTTGATAAGACTAAGGCTGTAGGTTTATCAAGAGATTCTAATGCTATTTTCCATGCTGCCACTGTTTCATTCCCGTCTGCTGGACGAATCAGATTCAGATTAGGCAAGGCTCTTAACGAAGCCAGTTGCTCAATCGGTTCATGTGTAGGACCATCTTCTCCTACTGCAATACTGTCATGAGTAAACACGTAAGTAACTGGCAGCTTCATTAAGGCTGCCAAACGAATTGCCGGGCGTAAATAGTCCGAGAAAATAAAGAACGTTGCACCATATACTTTTAATCCGCCGTGTAAGGCCATGCCGTTTAAAGCAGCTCCCATGGCAAACTCCCGAACACCAAACCAAATGTTACGTCCACTGTAATCCGTAGAAGAAAAAGGATTTGCATCTTTTATTGTTGTTTTGTTAGAACTGGCTAAATCGGCTGATCCACCAAAAAGTGCAGGTACTGTTTTAGCAAATGCATTTATCACTTCACCAGAAGAAGAACGGGATGCAATTTTTTTTCCGTCTTCATATTGTGGCAAATTGTTATCCCAATGATCCGGCAAAAGCCCATTGATAGCACTCTCAAGATTTTTTGCTAACTCTGGATATTGAATGCGATATTTGTCCAATAAAGTATTCCATTCTTCTTCTAAACGAGCTCCCTCTTTAATGACCGTCTCAGAAAAATGTGTATACACTTCATCAGGAACATAAAAATCTTCTTCATAAGACCATTTATACGCTGCTTTGGTTAATTGTACTTCTTCTTTCCCCAGAGGCGATCCATGAGAAGCAGAAGATCCCGCCTTATTGGGTGAGCCAAAGCCAATTGTTGTCTTAACCTCTATTAGCGTAGGACGAAGCGTATCCGTTTTAGCTTTTACTAATGCTTTATCAATATTGGTTAAATCATTGCCATCTTCTACATAAAGCACTTGCCAGCCATAAGCTTTAAAACGCTTTTGTACATCTTCAGAAAAAGACAAATTTAGTTTTCCATCTAATGAAATGTTATTGGAATCATATAAAACAATAAGACGCCCTAATTTAAGATGCCCTGCAAGAGACGCTGCTTCTGCTGAAACGCCTTCCATCAAGTCACCATCACCACAAATACTATAGGTGCAGTGATCCACTATTTCGTATTCTGCTTTATTATATTGAGCTGCTAGATGCCGTTCCGCCATCGCCATACCAACTGCCATAGCGATTCCCTGCCCTAAAGGTCCTGTAGTAGCATCCACCCCTGGTGTATGCCCATATTCAGGATGTCCAGGTGTTCTGCTTTGCCATTGACGAAATCTTTTCAAATCTTCGATTGTAAGATCATAACCTGATAAATGCAATAAGCTATACAGCAAGATTGAACCATGGCCTGCAGACAGTACAAAACGATCCCTATTAAACCATTTTGGATTCTTAGGATTGTGATGCATATGTTTCGTCCAAAGTTGATAGGCCATAGAGGCTGCTCCCATAGGCATTCCCGGATGGCCAGAGTTGGCTTTTTCCACTGCATCAATCGACAAGTTGCGAATTGTATTGATTGCTAATTGATCTATTTTTTTAGATTTCATAC
This sequence comes from Pelosinus baikalensis, assembly GCF_020819555.1. NCBI lineage: Bacteria > Bacillati > Bacillota > Negativicutes > Selenomonadales > Sporomusaceae > Pelosinus > Pelosinus baikalensis. Next base: position 75,292 of record NZ_JAJHJB010000005.1, on the reverse strand, counting down.
GTAAAAACTCCTTTCTCTTTCCATCGAATTCAGGTAGAAATACAGAAAATTCCTTTAAAGCTGCTGCTTGAAAAAAGCAACAACTTCAAAGGAATTCTTATACTTATATCTTGGGTTTTATATAGGCAGGAACAGAATACGCATATAGCTCTTTCTCTATATCTACATGTCCTGGAACATAGATAAATACAGAATCGGCAATTCGCTGTACATTACCAGATACTACATAGCATACTCCATTCATGAAATCTTTAATAGCATGCTGCATATCCAGATCTACACCTGAAAAATTAATTACTACTGCCACATTTTCCTTCAGATGATTTGCATATATGCACACATCATCATATGTTACTGGTGAAGCTACTACTACTTTTAAAGACATCGATTCACTGGTATGAACCTGTAAATTCATCGACTTACGAGCACGAGCTGCATCCATTTCCGATACAACACTCCCTCCAGTAGCCACTTCCTCCAGTGGCATCAAATAATTTGTCAGCTTATCGATTAAACTAAGCCCCATTATTCTTGCCCTCCAGACATTTTCCAAATAAATTTAACTAATATTTCCATTATAATTTAATCATTCGACACGTTATTAATAAATCCCTGCATATCAATCATATTTTTTATATTTTTTTATAAGATTATGCGTAAAGATTAGAAAAAAAGACGCCCCAAGGGGCGCCCATGTTTATATCTTAGCCATTTTTACGTTCTCTGCCACGTAATGTACGGCTTAAAATTGCTTTACGCAGACGAATGCTCTTAGGAGTCACCTCTACCAATTCATCTTTATTAATATATTCTAATGCTTGTTCTAAACTTAATATTCGAGGTGCAGTTAAACGCAACGCTTCATCAGAAGCACTTGTCCGCATATTGGTAACATTTTTCTTTTTGCATGGATTAACATCCATATCCATTTCTCTAGTGTTTTCACCAATGATACTACCCTCATATACCGTTTGTCCTGGTACAATAAATAAGGTTCCTCTTTCTTGCACACCAAAAATACCATAACCGGTTGTTTCACCTGCTTCAAAAGCAACTAAAGCACCGCGGCTGCGTCCTGGTATATCGCCTTTATATGGTGCATAGCCATGGAATAAGTGATGCATAATGCCATTGCCTTTGGTACTAGTTAAGAATTCAGAACGGAAACCGATTAATCCACGAGCAGGAATCACAAATTCCATACGAAGATAACCAGCGATTTCTGTCATATTCACCAAGTCAGCTTTACGAGTACCCAGTTTTTCCATAACAGCACCCATAAATTCTTGAGGAACATCAATGGTTAAAGCCTCCATAGGCTCACACCGCTGTCCATTAATGGTCTTGTAAATAACTTCCGGCTTACCAACCTGGAATTCAAAACCTTCACGGCGCATGGTTTCAATTAGAATTGACAGATGCAATTCACCACGACCAGATACTTCAAATGTATCTGCACTTTCTGTTTCCCGAACTTTTAGGCTTACATTGGTTTCTACTTCACGAAATAATCGATCACGCAAATGTCTCGTAGTAATGTATTGACCTTCACGTCCAGCAAGAGGGCTATTGTTGACACTAAAGGTCATAGCCAATGTTGGTTCATCAATATCAATAGTTGGCAATGCTTCTGGATTTTCCGTATCGGCAATGGTCTCACCAATATTTACATCATCCAGTCCAGTAATCGCAACAATATCGCCTAATGCCACCTCTTGGACTTCAGTACGCTTTAAACCTTGGTAGGTATATAAGCGACCCAGCTTCGCCTTCTTTTGAATTTCACCATTTAAAACTAAAACCTGTTGTCCATTCGTAGCTTTACCACGAATAACGCGTCCGATAGCAATACGTCCTACATAATCATCATAGTCCAGGGTGGTAACCATGATCTGCAGTGGTCCATCAATTTCTCCTTGAGGAGCAGGAATTTCAGCTATCAATAACTCAAATAAAGGTTGCAGATTATCGCTGTCATCATCCATCTTCAATTTAGCAATACCAGCTCTGGCTGCCGTATAAACAATCTTAAACTCTAATTGTTCATCTGTAGCATCCAGTTCCATAAATAATTCAAACACTTCATCGGCAACGTCCTTTACCCGCTGATCTGGACGGTCAATTTTGTTGATAACAACAATCGGTTTTAATTTTTGCTCTAAGGCTTTCTTCAAAACATATTTAGTCTGAGGCATAGGACCTTCAAAAGAGTCTACTAGTAATAGAACTCCGTCCACCATATTGAGTACTCGCTCTACCTCACCGCCAAAGTCCGCATGTCCTGGAGTATCCACAATATTAATTTTTACACCATCATGCATAATAGCAGTATTTTTTGACAGAATGGTAATACCCCGTTCACGTTCAAGATCGTTAGAATCCATAACCCGTTCAGCCACAGTTTCATTGGCACGGAATACCCCGCTTTGTCTTAGCATTGCGTCTACCAGAGTCGTTTTACCATGGTCAACGTGCGCAATAATGGCAACGTTGCGTAAATCAGTACGTTTCATAAATTAAGCCCTCCTACAAAGTCAACAAAGAAAGGATGCGTTTTACTGCACCCTTTTATTTTCGCATACAAACCACTATATTATACTGTCGTCTTGCTGTCAATTATAAATATTAAAAATTACCAATATATTTTAGACTATAGGATGATTTTTTCCTTCCTATACGCCTTTTTTCAATTTATTAATGTAGACTTGCATTTTTTCTAAGTTGCGCATAATATCTCCCATCTTCTTATTGTCAGCGCTGCCTAATTGTTCAAGATATCTCCGGTATTCGCCATACTCTTTGTCCAATAGTTCTAAATGCTCATGCAACTGTCTTATAGCCGGATCTATTACTTCGGCCTGTTCAATGTTCCACTCTAATCCATTTAAGAGCGCCGAATCACCAAAATTTGGAATATAAGTGGAAATATCTAACGTCTCTTTGATTAGCTGCGCAAAGGGTTCTGATGCTTCCACCTCTCCATGTACTAAAAAAATGTTGGCAGGTTTTCTTTTATAATAGGTTAACCATGTTAACAACTGTTCTTGATCAGCATGTGCAGAGAAACCATCCAGGCTATAAATAGTCGCTCTTACACTAATTTCTTCTCCCATGATTTTTACCTTGCTTGCACCTTCTACCAAACGGCGCCCTAGACTGCCTTGTGCCTGATAACCGACGAACAATATACTAGATTCTGGACGCCACAAATTATGTTTTAGGTGATGAAGAATCCTACCAGCATCAGCCATTCCACTGGCAGAAATAATAATCACAGGTTCATTTAAGCTATTGAGTGCTTTTGATTCATCAGCAGTTTTTGTGAAACGCAGCTGAGGCATTTGCAAAGGATTATTTTTGGTACTTTCTAGCATTCCTTTGGCTTCTGCATCAAAATCCTGAGTATTACGCATGAAGATATCAGTAGCAGATATAGCTAGAGGACTATCGATAATCACCGGTATATTAGGAATCTTTCCTGCTTTTAAAAGATTATGCAAATAATACAGCATGGTTTGAGTACGGCCTACAGCAAAAGAAGGAATAATGATGTTTCCTCCGCGAGCCACACTGGCATTAATAATGGTTGCCAGATGTTCTTCTTTATCGTACTCTTCATGCAAGCGGTTACCATAGGTAGATTCGACAATCACATAATCGGCCTCATCAATGAACGTAGGATCTTTTATAATAGGCTGATTTGGTTGCCCTAAATCACCAGAAAAAACTAATTTAGTTGTTTTTCCTTCTTCATTCACCATGACTTCCAGCATAGCTGAACCTAAGATATGTCCTGCATCACGAAAACGCACAACAACATTTGGCGACAAGGTCACTTCTTTGTCATAATCGACTGGTGAGAAATGCTCTAGAGTAGCATAGGCGTCCTCAATCGTATATAAGGGCTCTACAGGTTTCCTGCCTGCACGCTTCCCCTTCCGATTGGCAATTTCAGCATCAAAGCCTTGAATATGGGCACTATCAGGCAGCATAATCCCACAAAGCTCATGTGTTACTCTGGTGGCATAAATTGGACCTTTGAAGCCAGATTTGCATAGTTTAGGCAGTAGTCCGCTATGGTCAATATGCGCATGAGTTAGCAATACGCAATCAATTGCTGTTGGATCATATAGAAAATCACGCCGATTGAAGGCTGTAATCGTTTTTGAACCTTGGAACATTCCACAATCGATTAAAATCTTTTGTGTATCCACTTCTAATAAATAAGACGAGCCAGTTACAATTTTAGCTGCACCTAAGAAAGTTAATTTCATATGACGCTCTCCTCTCATTGCTTACTATCTGTATATTTCGACAATTGCTATAAAAATCCTTCCCTTTATAGCAAGTAGAAAAGACTTAGACAAAGCTAAGTCTTTTCTACTTGCTATTCTTCGCCGATAACCCGTACTTCTGGATGCAGCATGATACCTGAATCCTCATATACACGACGTTGTACTTCTTCAATCAGTAATAATACATCTTCTGCCGTTGCCCCACCAGCATTAATCACAAAGCCAGCATGCTTCATTGACACTTGGGCTCCTCCTACTTGGAGTCCCTTTAAACCAGCTTTCTCGATAAGCGTCCCTGCAAAATTTCCTGGCGGACGTTTAAAGGTACTGCCAGCACTAGGCATTTCTAAGGGTTGCTTGCTTTCCCGCCTGAATGTATACTCATCCATTTTTTGCGAAATTGCTGGTTTTTCTTGTTTTTGCAGCGTTAATTCTACTTCGCAAACAATGCAGCCATTGTCCTGGAAAATACTATGACGGTAGCCGAACTGAATTTGTGCTGGTAAAAAACGTTGGATATTACCATTTCGGCAAACGCCAGACACTGCCGTAACCACTTGACACATTTCACCTGAGTAAGCACCCGCGTTCATAAATACAGCACCGCCAATGCTACCAGGAATGCCAATCGCAAACTCCATTCCACTTAATCCATGTTTAGCAGCATAACAAGAGACATCTGCCAGCATAGCCCCTGCACCGGCAGTAACTAAAGCCCCAGTGTTCCGGATATATGACATTTCACTGCCAATTTTTAAGACCAAACCTTTAATCCCTTTATCACGTACTAGAATATTTGAGCCATTGCCGAGTACGGTAACTGGTATGCCATACTGCTTAGTAATAATCATGATGGCAGATATTTCACCCATGGAAGCAGGAAAGACTAAGTAATCGGCTGGACCGCCAATTTTGAAAGTCGTATGCTTAGATAAGGGCTCATTGATCAAAAGACGGCGCTCGGGTATCACTTGCTTTAACTTTAGTAAAAGTTCATCAGACAGATTATTTCTTTTCAAAGAAATCCATTCCTTCAGCTACAGAATCACCCAAAATTTTATAAATATCCGCCACTAGACGTTGAAATTTCATATATGACTGCATAAATGCAGAAGCTTTACTATTTCCAACAATAAGTTGATACATTTGCTGTATTTGCTCTGTTTTTGCTTTGTCTTCCCCCTTGCCGCCCATCATATCGTATTCTAATTCCATCTGCTTGGCAATAAAATCTTTTACCATTTTCTTCGCTTGTTCATCTGTATCAATGATTTTCTTAACTTCCATAAATTCTCTATATTCTGGGGATTCTTTAATTGCTCGCACTAAGTCATGGGTTTTATCGTAAATATTCATATTACTCCTCCTCATTTACACTCTACTAAATACACTCAATACATTATACAATATTCTATCCATAATCGTATAGATCTGAATCTTTGATGCCTCATTTTTGCTCTATTAAGGATACATAAAGATCTTGCATCGCTTTTGCATCTGCTGCCTGCGTACCAGCAGACTCACAAATCACTCGAGGTGTAAAACCACGTTTAGCGCAAACAGCAACAAAAGGCTCATAGGGAGGGCCAAATTCATCGGCAAAAGTCCAATGGCGTTTTTCGCCCCCTTTTGTAAACTCAATGGGACTGAAGTGAATATGCAGATTTTTCGCTACTTCCTTTCCTAGAATTTCTCCCACCTTATCAAAAACAGCTTCAAATTCCTCTTCTGTTGTATATTTTCCACCTGTTACTGCATGCAAATGTCCAAAGTCTATAGTAGGTATAAGCCATTCGGATAAAGTACATACAGCAAGAACTTCTTCTAATGAACCCAATTGATTTTGTTTTCCCATGGTCTCTGGACAAAGATAGATGCCAGTTATTCCTCGCTTATCTACTAATTCCAATAGGGTAAAAAGGGCGCGTTTCACATTTTCCATCGCCACTTTCCGATCTTGCTTACCCAGCCCTCCCATATGGAAAACAATGCGGTCAGCTCCCATCCAGTGAGCGACTTCTAGGGATTTTAAAAAATGATTTTGTGTATTTCCAATAATTTTTACATCGTCTGTGGACAAACTAATATAATAGGGAGCATGTATACTTAGTTTCACTCCATACTTTGCTGCTTGCTGCCCAATTTTTATGGCTGTTTCCTCTTTTATATTCACGCCGCGAGTACATTGGTATTCATAAGCCGTCAGTTTCAGCGTACCCAGCCATGCTGGTATCTCCACCGATGCTTTATAGCCAGCTGCATAGAAAGCCTCTGGATTGCCTCCTGGTCCAAATTGTGCGCGCATTATGTTTCACCATCTTTTCAATATTTATAGATTCTTATTTTAAACCTACAAATTGCTGCTGTCGAAGAGCCTCATATACCACGATTGCAGCAGAATTTGATAGATTAAGAGATCTAGCATCACTAACCATAGGAATACGAATGCAGTTCTCTTTATGTTCTATTAGTAACTGTTCAGGCAAACCAGCCGTTTCCTTGCCAAACACTAAAAAATCATCTGCTTTAAACTGAATATCACTATAATGCTGATCAGCTTTTGTTGTGTTAAAGTAAAAATTATGCTCTTTATATAATTCTATCACTTCAGCAAAATTTTCATGACTATGTACTTTCACTAAATTCCAATAATCCAGGCCAGCTCTTTTCAAATATTTATCTTCAATCGAGAATCCCAAAGGTTTCACTAAATGAAGCTCCGTATTTGTTGCTGCACACAATCGCGCTATATTACCTGTATTTCCAGGAATTTCAGGTTCAACTAATACAATATGCATGATAACACCTCATTTTTATATCATTTCCAAATACTTAATTATTACATATACTTTCACAATTTTAAATAAAGAAATTCATTTGTCTATTATACTTTTTTTCTTTGCAGGAAACACAACCATCATAAATACCATTATGATAATTGTTAAAACAATCCCCGTAGATTGAGCATTTAGTATTCCAATTCCTTTTCCACCATTACCAAATTGCAGGACTACAGTAGTCAAAACTCCAGCAATTGCGCATATAAAGGCAGCTTTAGTAGAAGGTCGCCTTGAAAACAAACCAAATAATAAAGGAGCTGTTAATGACACGGACATCAACGAATAAAAGATAGACAATGCTGTAATGATATTAGGCAATAGTAAAGCAATACTAATACCGAGAATTCCAGCTGCCACCGTAACGATGCGGCTCATTTTCAGTAATTCCTCATCTGAAGTTTCAGGTTTAATAAAGGTTTTATACAAATCTTTCGTAAAAGATGTTGTTATCATATATAGTACTGCGTCTGCAGCACTAACCTCGGCTGAGAAGATGGCTGCCAAAGCAAAGGCAGAAGCCCAAAATGGCATAAATTCTTTCATAACAATCGGCAATGCCAATTCACTCTGCGACAAGTTCGGAAACGCTGCAAAAGCGCACATTCCTAGTATAACAGGGACAATGGCAAAAGCAAATTGCACCAAAGCATTAAGAGCTGTGCCAATTCTTACTGTAGCTATATCACGAGCTCCATATACCTTCCCAATTAAACCTGGAGAAATAAAAAAAGACGGCGTTAACATTAAAAAATAACCAATAATCATAGTAATTCCAATGCCGTCAAAACTCATATAGGCTTCTGCCTTATTTGCATCCGCTACGTTTTGTCCGATTAGTGCAGTAAGCCCTTCCCAACCGCCTATATAATGCAATGCAAAGGGAACGGCTAATAAAAATCCAACAAACTTTACTACGATTTGAATGCTATTTACAAATGTTGCGGCGAGTAGGCCTCCGGCACCAAAATATAAGATAACTACAATAGAGCCAACCAAAATTCCCACTGTTTTACCAGTACCAGCTACAGCGGTTAAAATCCAGGCAATTCCCATTAACTGTCCCGCAAAAATAGCCAGGGTGCCAATAGCCATCATCAATGATATGAATCCTCGAAAATTTCGATTATAACGATAATCCAGATAGTCTCCCAATGTATATAAGTTATATTCTTTTGCCACTCGCCAAATCGCAGGACCAACAATAAAGGCTAATATGACAGAACCTACAGCCGAAGAAGCAATCCACCACCAAGCAGAAATACCAAATTTATAGCCAACTCCAGCTACGCCAACGGTGGAGCCAGCACCAATGTTAGGTGCAATTAAGGTAGTAAATAAAAGAGCAGGTCCTAGCTTTCTGCCAGCGACAAAAAAATCAGATGCACCTTTAACGCCCTTAGTGGCAATAAAACCTACAGCAACTAAAATACATGCATATACGATAATAGCTATTAAATACGGGTTCATGTTTACATTCTCCTTTTCAATAACAAATACCTAAAGCTTTGATTACCAACTATACAATCAAAACTTTAGGCATTATGAACTGCAATAAATATACTATATTATTTCATACAAATCAACATTGTATCTTAGTTAATGCTTGCGATTTATCATACATATCACATTGAATTTGTTTTTATCTAATTCATGTTAAAAATAAATCATAAAAACAAGATAACAGTAGAATAATATATATGTAAGTAACATCTCATCATAAGGAGGAATTTTCATGACTGTACAAAAGGACTTGCAAAAAGCTGTCGCTGCAGCAGAATCAGCAAAAGGAACCTATGCAACCTTCGCACAATCAACTGACGATCAAACAGCCAAACAACTTTTTACACAGATGTCACAGGATATGGATCAACATATCAGCCAGCTCAATAGCCGCCTTAACGTCACCGAGCAAAATCAACTAAATAGTCAAGCAGACTAATAAACGATAAGGGGGTAGTAAATGACTGCCCCCTTATCATTTATAAATTTAATCTGTTATGTAGACTTAACATACATTCTTTCTAGCAACTATTTTTTTCAATAATCCCCTCACTTAATGCTTTTTCCTCCACTGGAATTCGAATACCTAGGATTAACCAAGCGTTACACAGAGTCGCAAGGGTTGCTGTGATTGCAGCTCCAAATAGTAAGGGTACAACTAGCAATTCTATGGCTACAGCTACATAATTGGGATGTTTTATATATTGGTATGGTCCTTTAGAAATAAGTTTTCGGCCAGGAATGACTAGAACCCGGGTGTTCCAAGCCTTCCCCAGACTAGCAATACACCAATATCTCACTACTTGAGCAATAACAAATAAACTTAGCCATACATACCATAACTCACTTATGACAATGTTACCTATGCCGCTCTCTACGATCCAACCGATAAACCAGCAGCCATGTAAAATAAAAAATAAAGAGTAATGCTCCTTGCCAAACTCTTGTGCTCCAGCTGCCACTGACCACTTATAGTTATTTTTAGCTATGTATAGCTCTAAAAGGCGCTGACTGATTAGAATACATACCATTATCAAAACCCATAGGCTCACCATTTGAATAGTACCTGTTCCGCACTAAAACCAGGTCCTAGTGCTAACATAATTCCATATTCATCTTTTGCTGGTGTTTCAGCCATAAATTTTTCTAATACAAATAAAATGGAAGCACTAGACATATTGCCATAATCAATTAGTATCTTATATGCTTGAGATAGCTGATCTTTACTGATATTCAAACTCCCCGAATATGCATCCAGTACCTTTGCCCCACCAGGATGGACAACATAATGAGCTATTTTTTCTTGCTCGATTCCCCATTTGCCACAAGCCTCTCGTAATAAATCAGGTAAATAGCGGCGTACAATGCTAGGAATATCTCGAGAAAACCGTACCTTAAGACCTGTCTCAACTAGTTCCCATCCCATAATGTCTTCTGAATTGGGAAACAAGGTACTATGATTTCCTAAAATAGCGGGTCCTTCACCATCCATGGTTATTAATACCGCAGCCGCCCCATCAGCAAAAATGCTGGTACCGACTATATTGGATTTAGAGAAATCATTCCTTTGAAAAGTAAGACTGCAAAGCTCTACAGCTACCAACAATATCGATTTGCCTGGCATACTATAAGCAAGTTCATTAGCTCGTGCTAATCCAGCGGCACCTCCCCCGCAGCCAAGTCCCCAAATAGGCAGCCGCCTTGTATGAGGTGATAATCCCAGCCGCTCAATCAGCTTAGCATCTAAGGTAGGAGTCGCAATACCAGTAGAAGTCACAAAGATAACCATACCGATATCCATCGGCTTTATATTCCCTCTCAACATTGCCTGCAATGCTGCCTTTTCTGCAAGATCAAGGGCTACTTCTTTAAATATTTGATTCGCTTCTGAAAAAGAATGAGGAGCCGCATACCATTCCAGCGGCCGAGATAAGTATCTTACCTTAACGCAGCTATTCTCAAAAATGGGAAGCAGCTTATCAATATGATCTACGTGGGAACGAAACATACTCGCGACAAATTCTTTTATCTCTTTTTGCTCTAAAGCATAATGAGGTACTGCTGTACCGATAGCCTGTATTGTAGGCTTCACCATATTATAATCACCACCAATTGGTATTTTTAATACTACTACACTATTAAGCAATGTATTGAAAAATACCATTTTGGGAAATTATAAGCCGAAACTAATTTAATACATGATAATCGATATAAATTTTTTATTGCATTATCATTTGATGTACATTATAAAATTAACCCCTCTGTTTATTTAAGAAGGGTTAATTACTGCTTACTTTTCTGTGTTTTTTCTTTCTTCTCGATGGCTGGCTGCATAGCGAATCGCAGCAAATTCCGCTAGGTCTTTTTCTACAGTTACCAGATCACTGCGATTTAGCTCTTTAATGCTTTCTTTACCTACAGCTTGTACGGCTAGCTGCATTTCACTCTTACAAGAAGACAGAAAGTTTGCCAGATGATTGGCAGCTGCATCGATGTTAAGTTTATCCGTTAACTTGCCTGTATATAATAACATTTGCGAAGGGGGCGCTTGTGGCAGTGCCTTTGTCATTTGGGTATGTAGCGCAGCCAGTAAAGCAATCGTTCCAATATAAACTGCATCCGCTCCTAGAGCCAGGGCTTTTAGAAAGTGCCCTGGAGTCGTTAATCCACCAGCAATAATCACACTAAAACGATCACGCAAATTATTTTTTACGAGCCAATCGATCGTTCGTACAAGGGTATGAAAGGTCGGCAGCCCCACATTGTCTTGTAAGGTTGGATTCGCAACTGCTGTCCCGCCCTCAGAACCATCTACGACAATATAATCTGCTTTTGTCTGGGCAATAACCGCCAGTTCATATTCAATATAGTCAGTACCAGCTATTTTAACCCCTATAGGAACATCATACTGCGCTTTCATATCATCGATCATCGCAATATAATCTTGTGTCGAATTTTTCCCAGGCATGCGCGCATATACAGTGGCATCTTCTCCTTTTTTTAGCTTCCATGCGTTGCGCAGATGATCATCAATATCTTGAGCCTTCATTGTAGAATCAACCGCACCGCCCCAAGCTCCCTGACCTAATTGAATTTCAATCGCATCCAGCTGCTTTAGCTGCTCTTGACTACTCAATTGACCTCCACGATGGTATTGTCCAATTAGAAATCGAGCTGCTCCCCGTTCTTCCTCAGTAACGGCAGACTCTCCTGTATTAGTTGAGGTTCCGACTATCGTTGCTCCCTTAGCCAGGGCAATTTTTATCGGCAAACTTAGCGACCCGCCATAAGACATTCCTGTAATCATGATAGGCAGTTCAAGCTGCAGAGGCTTTTTAGCCTTTGGTCCAATAACCGTTTTCATGGTAATTTCGGTATAATCAGAAGTAGGTAATTCAAACAATTGCTTTGGGTTCAACAGCAGCTTATCCCATGGAGATAGTACCACCGGACTGCCTAAGGGTCGTGCCAATTCTTTGCCAGCCTCGGCACGCATAGCAGCTTCCATCATGGCTCGCGGTGATAACTTTTCTGCTACTGTAACCATCAAGAAGGGATTGTCCTTATAATCCTCCGTAAGCATCTTTGCCATTACTTCATCCATTGAGGGATCTATGAGTTTCATCATCATCCAGCTTAATAACATCGTAACACCTCCAATATTTAGTATGTATATTTAAGACCTATATTATAACTGAACTGCTTTAAAAACTTTATCGCAGTAAACAAAAAACGAGAGGGTGGAAATTGATTGCCACCCTCTCGTTCTTTTTTAGTTATATTCTTCATCATCAGGACGTTTGTACTTATATTTACAGGGTTTTTTATCCTCATCATCTTCATCCACACATATATTGGGTCCTAGACCAGTAACATCAGAAAAGTTATGACAATGACCATCATTCATGCTTGTACGGCCTTCATAATAATGAGTATGAGAGCCATCCGGCATGGCCACTGCCCGGTCTGTCATAATATCTACCCAATGCCAGTGCCCTCTAGAATTCTCAGCCGCAAAAGATGTCCTCGTACGAATTTGATGAACATGAGACCGTCCTTCCACCCTAGCAGGTCCAGTAACACCTAAAAACATATGCTGATGATCATCTGAAACATCTGTTTCCGTAGTGTACACATGTACATGGACATTATCCATATTATCTTCATTGCTGCCTGTTATATATTTGTCTTCATGGTCCATCATATATTTTCGCTCTTCATCATTAAGCATTCTCCCCACACCTCCTATAATTTCCATAGTATTATATGCGGAATATTTTTATTTGTGCTCTTTAAGAGCTCTTCACATATAAAAACTATCTATCAATACGTTAGATTCTCGCAGTGTGAAGCTTCCAGAGGATAATTATTTGGATGCGATTTTCTCATATAATAACAATAACTTTTCTTTAAAACTATATATTCTTGCTGAAAAGTATTATATAATGATAGTCAAAATTAAAAAAATGTATTGATGTAAAGCAGATGAGCAAAGTAGGAATTTGTCATCTGCAAAGATAACGATTGATTTATATCGTAAGAAGTATTACAAGGAGGCCATTTAATTGATTTCTAATAAAGAACGAACACCCGATGATTTTATTAATGACGAGGTAATTCTTCAATTACTCCACGAAGCGAAAACAAAATCTCAGGATAAAAAACTCGTTAACAGTATTATTACGAAAGCCAACCAGTACCAAGGTTTATCAGCATCTGAAGTAGCCATTCTTTTAGAAGTGACTGATCCAGACGTATTGGAATCCATGTACACTGTTGCTGCTGATATAAAACAAAAAATTTATGGCACACGTATTGTATTATTTGCACCACTTTATATCTCCAGCCACTGTATCAACAATTGTTCGTATTGCGGCTACCGCAGCGGCAATCCAAGCCAAGTACGCCGTCATCTATCCATGGCTGAAGTAAAACAAGAGGTAGAGATCATTCAATCCTTAGGTCACAAGCGCTTAGTGCTGGAAGCTGGCGAAGATCAAGACAACTGTTCCATCGACTATGTTGTCAATACCATTAAAGAAATTTATAATGTGAAAAATAAAAACGGCAGCATACGCCGTGTTAATATTAACGTTGCCGCTACCACCATTGACGAATACAAAAAATTACAACAAGCCGAGATTGGCACCTATATTTTATTTCAAGAAACCTACCACCGTCCAACCTATGAGATGCTGCATCCTTCTGGACCCAAAAAAGATTATAACTGGCATACCACTGCCATGGATAGAGCTATGCAGGCAGGCATTGATGACGTTGGTATCGGGGTACTTTATGGACTCTATGATTATAAATATGACACGATTGCTATGTTTTTACATGCCGAGCACTTAGAAAAAGCATTTGGTGTCGGGCCTCATACTATCTCAGTACCCCGCCTCAGACCAGCTGACAGTATTAACCTCGAAACCTTTCCGCATCTTGTGAATGATGAAGACTTTAAAAAAATCATTGCTATTATCCGCTTAGCAGTACCTTATACAGGGATTATTTTATCAACCAGAGAGCATCCTGAGTTAAGAGACAAGCTTCTTACTTATGGTGTTTCACAAATTAGTGCCGGTTCCTGTACAGGTGTAGGCGGTTATCAAGAAACCCAAGAAGATTCTGTCACAGCAAAGGGAGCCATGCAGTTTGAAACAGGGGACAATCGTTCTCCAGATGAAATTATCTCTATGCTATGCGAAAAAAACTATATACCTAGCTATTGTACAGCTTGTTATCGTCAGGGACGCACAGGTGATCGCTTTATGAGTCTTGCTAAAAGTGGTGAAATACAAAATGTTTGTTTGCCTAATGCTTTATTGACTTTTAAAGAGTATCTGCTTGACTATGGTGATGATACGTTAAAAAAAGTAGGCGAAACTATGATTACCAAAAACCTTGCTTCGATACCACAGGAAAGTGTCCGCACTAAAACCATCAAACGTCTAAAAGAAATTGAAAATGGTGCCCGTGATTTATACTTCTAGATCACGACCATTTTCAAAAAAAGGTTAGGAGAGACCACCAAACCGGAGGTCTCCCCTAACCTTTTTCTTATTTATAGCACATTGATCCCTGCTGCCAAATTGGCTGATTCAATAGCCTGATGAGCTAATTCATTAGCTTGACCAAGAGTCGTCATCGTCTGATCGGTATTATGAAAGCCCATACTATTTTCAGCTGACACAATATCCCACATCCACTGGGCTTTACGCACCAATTCTCTAGCTTTGGCAATTTCAGCCTGATTGACATTTGGCGTATCACCAGCTTTTCGTATCGCTTCATGAGCTTTAGCTACATTTAAGCCTGCAGTATGCTGCAGTAAAAAAGTTTGGTCTTGGATTGTCTTAACTCTTTCGGATAACCATTCTGTTCCTTGACTGTGACATGGAGAACAAGAGGCATCAAGAGTCTTTAATGGGCTTGTAATAAAATGGGATGTATATTTCTGCCCATCTTTACGCATATACGGCATATGACAATCGGCACATGATACCCCAGCCTTACCATGAGTACCATTCGCGAATGTTTCATAATCAGGATGCTGCGCTTTTAGCATTGGTGCTTTAGAATCTGGATGCTCCCAATCCTGAAGGAAGTTATTAGGTTTTTCAGCATAATAAGCATACATTTCCTCCGGCTTAAAGCCTTTATCCCAAGGGAAAACTACCCGCATGGTACCAGGCTCAAAATAATATTCAGAATGGCATTGAGCACATACATACGTGCGCATTTCTTCTCTTGTTGCCTTACTCAAATCGATACCCCGCCGTTCTTGTGCTTCAATAAATGCTGGATTAATGACACGTAAGTTCATCGTTTCTGAGTCATGACATTGGGCGCAAGTAACAGGATGTTTACTCCTTTCTAATAATTCCCCTAAAGGTTTATTGGCATATCCCCAGCCTGATTCTTTATAAAATTGTTCCACATAGGGAGTCTTACAGGTGATGCACGCACCTTTACTAGCGGGACCAATCCGTTTACTATGAAGTAAATCTTCTACAGCATATACATGACCCCGATCCTCAGTATAATCCTTACTAAAAGGCATACCTTTAAAGTTTGTGAAAATTTCTGGCTGCATATCTGATTTTTGCACATTCACACTGCCTCCATAACCTGTAGGAGAAGGAGATACTTCAGCCATCTTTCGATAGCTTTCATATTGAAGGGGATAGACTTTTCCCCATACTGCTGCATCATATTCTCCTGCGGCGATGGGTGAGGCTTTGACTGTTGCTGCTGGCTTAACCCCAATACGTACAGCAACAAAACCAAAAAAGATGACTGCTACACCCAACAAGGCAATTAAGGTCTTTTGCATGTTACTCAACTTTTATTCCCCCTTTGCTCTTGTTTCATGCCATGAACTAAGCCGCGATGGCATTTCGTACAATCCTCTCCACCAGCTCCCATACCAGTGTTTTGTACTGTAGATTGATGACAGCGCATGCAATTGTCTTCTACGATAGCTTTGCCTTTAGGCGATAACTTCATTGTTGCGGGATAATCTCGCAAGACTTCATGATAGGTATCATTCATACCGGTCTGCGCTTTAGTAATCATTTTAATTGCAAAATTCTGCTGCGGCAAATGACAGTCGGTACACTTAAGCTGCTTGTGATTCGATGCCTGCCATGTTGTATGGACTGCCTCCATTGAATGACAACTTCCACAAAACCCTGGACTATCTGAATAAGCATAACCAGCACCTCCAGCTGCCATTCCTATCATCACCACAACCAGAACCACCAGCGCAATCTTTAAAGCATTGCGGTTTAAAAACTGACCAGTATCCAACCCCTCACCTCCTATTTTATAGTTTTTCTTCCCTACTTTTTTACAAGTCAATTATGTAGTCCTAGAAATAGGACATTGACCCCTTTTCCTTATCATCCATTTTTCTTTTAAAAAACCAAAAGCGATTGATTGCTCCCCAGCCACAGCCGAAGGTAATCAAAATTGCTCCTAGCCATACTAAATTGATTAAAGGCTTATTACTGATTTCAACTTCAACACTATCTGATTTACTGATAGAAACGTTATCCAAAAGTCCAATGCTTATATTTCCATCCCTAGGATTAACCCCATTAATGACGATTTCATATTGACCAAAAGCCACTACAGGAGCACCAGTAACCACTCCGTTCTTATACACAAGCTCTGGCTGAATCGCTTCTGTCCTTCCCTCTTTTACCACTTCAAAGACGGTTTGCACTTTCATTTCCTGTCCGGTGGTACCTGTAATCATTTTCCAGGAAATAAACTTAATGATTACGTCATTTTGCTGACTTTCCTCTCCTGTTGCCAATCGAATTTCTGTAGCCGTATGGTCTTCATGCTTCATGACAGGGGCTACATATAAATCCGCTAGCCATCTGCGGTCAATAGCCGGCTCTCTAGCAGATGGCTGCCCTTCTTTATTGTATTTAGTAAAGGCCTGTACCAAAGAAGGCTCTATCTTCTGGTGGCCGACAATAAAATTTTGATAAAATCCACTACCGTCGTTCGCCTCTTCTTTACCTATATATGTAATTTCACTCCCCAGGATTTGTTTAGGTTGTTGTAGATTTAAGGTTGTCACCGTCGACTCATTGGCAGCAGAAGAGGCGACAATACCGATTACCATAACGGCTAATCCAGCATGAGTAATAGCTGCTGGCCATGATGCTGCGCTTTCATTTCCCCTACCTATGACACCATTCGCAATCAAAGCCGTAATGGAAAAAATGGTCGTTATTACTATCATAGGCTGGTATAATCCCAGCTTAAGCGGCAAAACCAATGACAGCAAACCGATAATTCCCAACCACCAGTACTTCTTTAACGAAATAGCCTCATTAGGTTTTTTATTAAACATAGGAGAGATCGTAAGGAGCATAACCAAAGCTGCTGCTAATGGCAGCGACGTGTTATTATAAAAACTTTCACTCACATTTGACGGATTTCCTAATAACATCGTAACCAAGGGGGTAGACATCCCGATAAAAACCATTACCGCCATAAGACTAAAAATCAGTACGCTGCAGCCCAATGTAAATTCACGGCTGTTGACCTTGGTATATAATTCACCTTCTGGCAAGTCAGGCCAACGTATGATTAGCAAGGTTAAGCCAAAAAATATAGTAAGAAGCACAAACCCTGCCAGCAATCCCCCAACCCCTTCATCAGCAAAAGAGTGAGTAGAAAAATCACTTAAAACTCCGCTGCGAGTTAAAAATGTTCCATATAGCACGGTTACAAAGCTAAAAATACTTGCAAAATAAGCAGACCGAATAGCCGCTGATTTTAATCTTGCCCAGAATAAGCTATGTACCAAAGCTCCATCTACCAACCACGGCACGAGAGAGGAATTCTCCACGGGATCCCAGGCCCAATACCCTCCCCAACCTAATACTTTATACGCCCAAAAACCCCCAATAAAAACACCCGCTCCCAAAGCACACCATGAAAACAAAGCCCAAGGCAATACTGCTGTCATCCACGTTTTATGATTGTTAGAAAAAAGTCCTTCTAGAGCGTAAGCAAAGGGCACAGCCAGACCAGCATACCCCAAGAAGATAATTGGCGGATGAATAATCATCCAAAAATCTTGTAACAAAGGGTTAAGTCCCACCCCGTCCAGTTGAGGTTGTGCCAGCAGCATAAAAGGTCCTTTTGCCAACAAAACAATCAGCAATATAGCCTGCAGCACGCTATAAACGGCCATAACACCAGGAGGCGTGCCGTTCTTTCGAGATAGTAGCAATCCAAATATCACATGAAATACCAACCACAGCATAAATGAACCTTGCTGCCCCGCCCAAAATGCGGACAGCTTATACATAAAGGCCAACTCGCGAGACGAATAACTAAAAACATAAGCATAATCAAAGCGATTATCTAAGATTAGATATAGTAAATAGCCTGCTGCAATCCCAGCTAATATTGCAGACAAACGGTAACACTGTAATCCAACGTTGGCAGCCCTTCCCTTTCCTGAGCGCCGTGTAACAGTCGACAGATGCACATTGAAATAGGAAAATGCTGCTATACAGGTAACAAGCAAAGCAAAAACGATAGAAACATAGCCAACCATTACTTATTCACACTCCCTTGCACAGACTGATATTTAGAAGGGCATTTTACTAATAATTTTTCAGCAATAAACTGATCATTCTGATATTTCCCAATAGCCACAATACTAGTCGCCTCTTCTATCCCATCCGGCTTAGTTCCCTTATATACAATCAACGCTTCTTGTCCGTTCTCATCTTGCAGCTTAAAAGTTATAGCTTTTTTGTCCTCTGTCATGATCACACGTTCTGAAATTAATACTCCACGCACCTGCACACTGCCGCTCATCGTTTTGGCCTTAGCAAAAGTAACGTATGGCGTTAGGGAACTTTTAAAACTGACAGCACTAAAAATAATGAATAGAGCAATAATGCCGATACCAATTCCATGTCGTTTTTTCATGGGTTTCCTCCTTATCCCATAGTATTCTCTGGAGAAAGCTTTTCCGAGAGAATACCCATGATGCGATCCACTCTTACGCTGATTTTTGTTTGTTGTGTACCATATAGTTAAAGCACTGCCAAAATAGTACTGTACACGCCCCAACAGCCGCTAGAAGTACATAGATCATGATCCTATCCATTTCTAACTTACCAGCACTATTAATCACCGGTTCAGGATGCAATGAGAAATAAAAACGTGGAATAATAAAAACTAAGAATGGTACCGTTAAAAAAGAGAGTAAAGCATAAACAGCAGATATTCTGGCTCGCTCTTTCTCTTCTTGAATGGAGGATCGTAATACTAAATAAGCTCCATAAATGAGCAGCAAAATAAAAATAGATGTTTGCCGCGGGTCCCAATTCCAATAAGCACCCCAAGTGAGTTTTGCAAAAACGGCACCGCTTATAGTTGCCAATAGACAAAACAGTAATCCTAAACTAGCGGCTGCTGAACTTTTCCAGTCATATTGTATATCTCGTGTACGCAGATATTGTACAGACCAGCCAGCCGACAATAAAAAAGCTAAAACCGATACCCAGGCAACGGGTATATGGAAAAAAGCAATTCTCACCAATTCACCCAATCCTTCTGCCGGGGGCACGATGTACAATACAGCATATATCACTCCCATAGTCCATAAAAGCAAGATGAGCTTCAATTACAATCCCCCCCCAAAATCAGTCGTACCAAAGATAATCGAATAATATGGATGATGCAATCATCAGTACCACATTATAGGCTGCCATAAACAGGATGTCAGATATATCGGGCTTAACATTCATCAAAATCTTAGCTGTAGCACTAATACTACTTAAAAATTGGGGCAATAATATGGGAAATGTCAATACCGTAAATAATGCATTTTTCCCCTGGGTCTTGGCTACCATAGCGGCAGTAATCGTGCTGGCAGCTGCAATACCTATATCGCCAAGAATCAAGGCCACAATAAATATCGGCCAATGATAAATATCTACATTCAGAAAAATGATAAATAATGGAATGATCAGCATCGTCAGAGCCAATAACATAATAATATTAAACAATAACTTACCAAATAGTACAGCTTGCCCTGACCCATAAATCTGCAGCGCTATGATAGTGCCCGACTCCTCTTCTTGAACAAAAACTCTAGATAATCCAGCCATAGCACAAAAAAACAATAGTACCCACAATAAAGCCGCTGTAAGATCCGCAGGTAAACTTGCTGCACCAATTGACATACTAATGCTGGCTAAGGATGTTAAAGCAAACATAAACAATGCGCTAACAGCATAACGGGTTCTAAACTCACATAATCCGTCTTTCATCATGATTGCCCAAATGCAATTAAGCAAGTTCAATCTTATAGTCGGCATGTTCCGCCTCCCATGGCTCATTTGTAGCAATAATGATTGCCGCATTCTGTTCGAGTCCATTGCTAATCATTTGGGCTATGAGCCTCTTTCCATCAGCATCTAAATTGGAAGAGGGTTCATCTAACAGCCACAGCAACGGCTGTATCGCTAGCATAAGAGCAAATTTTAAACGCTGCCGCATTCCTGTAGAATAGGTACGTACTAATTGATCCTTATCGACTGCTAAACCAACTTTTTGGCAATATCCCTCTATCTGATGTTCATTGCATCGTATTTTACGCAAGCGAGTAAAAAACAATATATTTTCACGGCCTGTCAAATCAGCATACAATATAATTTCAGGAGATATGAGTCCCAAGCACGCGCGCCGTTCTTCTGCATCGAATTGCTTATTGTTACTTATAATCTGTATCGCACCTGTCGTTGGCTGATTAAGACCTGCAATTATTTTTAGCAAGGTTGATTTGCCTGAACCGTTAGGTCCTGTAATGACTAGGCACTGTCCTGCATTCACTACAAGATTAATTCCCGTAAATAAAACCCGTGTGCCGATACTCTTGCTGACATCCACAAGTTTCACACTGATATCTCGATACATGGCTATGCCCCTCCTACCTTCTAAAAAAATAAATGCAACAAAAATGTTGTGTAGGGAGTTACACTTTTATCATACTACAAGTTACTTACATCCAGCTTACAAAACTATTACAAAATGATTACATTTGAAATTTATACCCTACGCCCCATACGGTTTTAATATAAAGAGGTTTAGATGGATCTGGCTCAATTTTTTCTCGTAAGCGCCGCATATGAACCGTAACGGTGTTCTCGTCACCATGGTAATCGCTATGCCAGATTTTATTAAGCAATTGTTTTCTGGTAAAAACTTGCTTAGGGTTACTGGCTAAAAGCCATAGCAGTTCAAATTCTTTCGTAGTTAACTCTACGATTTCTGAATCAATGTTTACCGACCTAGTCTTACTATCAATTCGTAAATTGCCAGACAGGATTCTTTCATTCTTCTCTTGCTTTTTCCCTTTTGCCCGGCGCAGTACCGCTTGTACCCGCAATACCAACTCCGTTGGGCTAAAAGGCTTTGCAATATAATCGTCAACACCCATTCTAAAACCTGCAATACGATCTAATTCATCGCCTTTTGCAGATAAAATAACGACAGACATATCATACTCCGCGATCAAGATACTACTTACATCCAAGCCATTAATCTTTGGCAGCATTAAATCAAGCACCACTAAATCAGGTTGTTCTCGTTTCGCCACGGCTAATGCCTCCTCACCATCCATAGCCATCACAACCATGTAGTCTTCCCTTTCAAAACAATGCTTAAGAATTTTTAGTATTTTATCGTCATCATCCACAATTAAAATTTTTTCTTTGAACATATGTAACCTCCCGTTCCAACAATCGGCAAAGTAAATGTAAAAATGCTCCCTTTACCAACTTTACTCTCCACTTTGATTTGTCCCCCATGCAGTTGAACAAAATTATGGGCTAAAGCAAGGCCCAATCCACTCCCCATATATTCCCTTTCACTAGGACTGCCAGCTTGTTTAAATTTTTCAAAAATAGAGCTTTGTTCTTCCTCGCGAATACCAATACCCGTATCCTTCACAGCTATCTTTAGATACGGCTCCTGCTTCTGATGAATGACCTCCGCCTCGATGCTAATTGAGCCGTTGGAAGGGGTGAACTTCACGGCATTACCAATCAGATTTTTGATAATATGACTTACTTTGTCATAATCAGCCATGATCATCGGTACTGCGGAACTAATATTGCTATGAAACTGAAGATTCTTTTTTAGCAGTAATGGTGAGATAATGCGAGCAATATTATCAACAATCTCTCTAATATCTGTAGGCTGCATGTCTAACATGATTAAACCAGCCTCAATTTTAGATATATCCAAAATATCATTGATCTGACTTAGCAGTTGATGTGAACTTTCAAAGATATCCTCCAGATAGTCCCGTTGCTGACTACTCAAATTTTCTTCATATAATAATATTTCACTAAAAGCAATAATGGCTGTCAAAGGCGTTCGTAGTTCATGGCTCATCACCGCTAAAAATTCTGACTTGAGTTGATCCGCTTGACTGAGCTTGTCATTCATAGCCCGCAGTGCAGCTCCTTGTTCAAGCAGCTGTACATTCGCTTCTTGCAGCAGATGAGTGCGTTCGTTAACCTTTTGCTCTAATTCACTATAAAAATGCTGGATTTTATCTGCCATGGTATTAAAAGCTTCCACAAAAGATTTCATTTCATCATAAGTATGAATATCAACCAATTTCGTTTCCAATTGTCCATCTCCTATAGATGTCACCTTCGCAGTAAGTTCTTGGATTGGCATAATCACAATGTGCTCCATTAAAATATAAATCAGTCCAATGATGGCTAAAACCATAAACACAATAAACAATAATTGATTCATGATATAGCTTCTCTGATTTGTTTCGTAAGTAGTCATAGGAACGATAATACTAATAGCTCCAGCAAAATCCCCCGCCGTAAAGCCCTCTTTCAGATTTCCTGATATATCCTTGCCACCTGCTGGCTTACCATGGCAAGGCATGCAGCTTTCATCATAATATAAAGGAGAAAAGTAGCGAAAAACTTTTTCCCCACCATGCACATCATATCCCCACACTGCTGGAAGATCAGAATTGGCGGCCAATACTTTCATCTTTTCAATTTCAAAACTATCAGGAGTATTTTCTGGAGCACGTACAGAAAAACGAGTTTGTTTAATTTTATAACCGGAAGATTGATTGAAAAAATCACCAACCTCCTTCCCCACTGCCGCAGGGTTTAGATGTTTAAATTCATAATGTCCCTGTGAATCCGAATTGATGTTATCTTGCCTGAGAGCAATAACAGAGCGAGTAGCAATAAGCTGTCTGGCGACCACTGCTGCTTTCTCACGCATTTCTTCCTCAGCTTGTATGCTGTATTGATGAATATTCCATAATAAATTTATTGTCATCAACACTGTTACCACAGCAGCTATACTCAACATAAATCGTATACTAAGGCTATTTCTTATAACTATCTCACCTCAAAATCTTCTATTTTTGACATTCTAATTTACAATACAATTCGCATAATTTTCTGCAAATCCTTCCAAAGTCATCATAATTAGCCATGAATCAACATTTATGGTAGAATTGACATCATGACATTTAGAATCTTTCAATTTAGATATTCTTATATATATTGAAATAACTATTCTACATGGCAGTCGTCAGGAATCGAATCCCTATATTCCATTCCTGACAGACTAACAATCAATATACAAGTTTTTTAATGCATTGTATATAGATAAATAAGCAGGTGTTTAACATGAGACGATTTTTAGTTTTAATAGTAATACTGATGACCCTATTATTTTTTATTGAAAGCAACGACAGAATCGGATTAACGGAATATAAACCACTCGTAGATATCACAAATATAGGAGATAAATATACGCTGACTTGGTCACCAATATCGTATTTCGCCTATTACGAAGTGGAAATACTAAATCAAATTCCAGAAAAAGATCAAAACTTCTCCATTGCACTCCCTCTTCATCGGATTATCAAATATCGTACCTTTGAAAATTCTATTACAATCAACCAGAACTTTCCAGAAAGTGCTTACCTTAGAGTGTCTGCCCATAGCTTATTTCACCATCCTTTAGGTTCTTATTCTGATTTTATCCCAATAACAAAGACCGGCATGAATCAAGATGCGATGCAAACTAAACCCCGTTCCTTGATCCATTACCCCACCCATGCTCCTGCCTCTAATTTTCCTATGTTAATGTGGACCACACTTCCAGGGGCTGTTTATTATGAGATCGAATTTTTAAGTTCTCCTCCCGAAAATCCAAATGGTTTATTCCCTTCCCGCTATCAGATATTTTCTTCACGAGAAGTATTTACAAATGGCTATAGCATCAACCTATCTACCTATCCTAATGATCACTTATATTGGCGAGTTCGAGCTCTAGATTATACCGGAGATCCGATCGGAGTATTTTCCGATGCTGCCGAAGTTCGTATTGATCATACCTTGCCTCCAAATCTAAAACCCCTATCAAACACTGGCTATAAGACTGCCAATATGCCAGTACCTCTCTACCCTGTATTTTCATGGATTCCCATTACTGGGGCCACCTCTTATGAAATTGAATTAACCTCAGCACCACCCGAAAATCCAAATGGAGTACAACCATCTCGTCATCGCCTTAGACAACAAATTGTTACTATGGGTTCAGATTACTATGATGAAACGCCTTTAGGCACCCCTGGTACCTATTATTGGCGTGTTCGCGGCTTAGATGAAAATGGCACGGCAGTTGGTGTTTATTCGAATGCGGAATCCTTTGTCGTCGACCGCTCCCCAGGCAAATATGCAGCTACTTTGGGTGATAGTATCACCCATGGTGGCGGTGCAATTTCCTATTCACCTGCTGATGTCGAATATAGTTTTCAAACGTATTTATCCTTTCCCACTATCAATTTAGGGAAAAGCGGCGATACTTCTGCCTCTATGCTAAGTCGATTTGATGCGGATGTATTGCCGTATCATCCTATGTTTCTGATTATTATGGGCGGGAGCAATAGTTTACGGGGAGGTGTGCCCGGCAGCCAAGTCATCAAAGAGCTGAGTGCAATTCGCGATAAATGCTTAGTTCATGGCATTCGACCCATTTTTTTAACACTGCCGCCGATTAATCCTCAGGCCATTCAGCAGGTATTTAATGAAGAAACCATACCTGAATGGCAAAAAGAATTTGCTGTCGTAAACCATTTTATTCGTCAGCAGCGATACCATATTGATCTTGAACCCTATTTTACAGATGGAAATCAAACCTTGCCCCTCCGCTACGCTACGGATGGGCTGCATCTAGATATCGAAGGCAAAAAACTAATGGCACAAATTATTAATGCCAACTGGGCTTCAGTAACGCAATAATTTTGAAAACTACTGATAAAAAGAAACAGGCTCCCATGCCTTTAGACGACATGGGAGTCTGTTTTTTCTATTAAAATATCCCTCCGAACTTTCGCTCTCTTGAAAAAATGATGTATGGCTGGCCGATCAGCTTTTTCTACAGCTTGAATCATTTCATCCAGCAACTCTTTCACCTGCAATAGGCTTTGGGTAATAGGCTGAGAATTGGTCAAACAGATGTCTGCCCACATATCGGCATTAGAGGAAGCAATACGGGTAGTATCACGAAACCCGCCACCTACTAATTTAAAACTTTCTTCCAAAGCTGGATATTTGCCTAAGAGGTTCACAAGAGCAGCAGCTACTACATGTGGAATATGACTAATGATTGCCGCACATTGATCATGATCGGCCAAGTCCATTGTAGTAATCCTAGCTCCTGTCAAGGTAAGTGTCTGAGAGATGATTTCAACAGCCTCAGGAGAGGTAGATGCTTCGGGGATTAGAATATACCATTTATCTTTAAATAATCCTTGATCCGCTGCCATAATACCACTTCGCTCGATCCCTGTCATAGGATGTCCACTCACATAATGAACGCCAAAAGGCATCATGCATAGCAATTTTTCTGCTAAGAACCCTTTAGTACTACCTACATCTGTTAAAATCCCGCCGACTTTTACATAGGGCAAAATTTGTTCTACAATCGGTATGATTTGAAGTACAGGAGTACATAAAAAGATAATATCAGCTTGTTCTACGCCCTTTTTCAAATCATTCGTACTGTAATCTACAGCACCGCGCTGTACAGCGAGCTCTAAAGTTTCTTGCTCATAATCAACTCCTGTTACTCTTAGCTCTTCTCCACACTGCTTCTTCAATGCTAAGCCAAGGGAACCACCGATTAGCCCTAAGCCAATGATTGTAATACGCTTCACTTTCATGCCATAACCTTCCCCATGACCTGAGCAATTGTTTTGACTTCTTGCATCGTCAGTTCAAAATTCTCCGGAGTTAAAGATTGCTTGCCATCGGATAAAGCTTCTGCAGGATTTGGGTGAACCTCAATCATAAGTCCATCGGCACCAGCAGCAATACCAGCTCTGGCCATAGGACGCACTAATTTCCAGCGACCTGTACCATGACTAGGATCTACGATAATCGGGAGATGACTAATGTTTTTCACTGCCGCCACTGCACTTAAATCCAAGGTATTTCGCGTATATTCTTCATAGGTTCGAATACCACGTTCGCATAATACTACATTGTAATTTCCTTCACTCATAATATATTCCGCAGCATTCAACCATTCATTAATAGTTGCCGATAAGCCACGCTTTAATAATACAGGCTTATTGGTTTTTCCTACTGTTTTGAGCAACTGGAAATTTTGCATATTGCGTGAGCCGATTTGCAGCATGTCAGCATAAGCACTGACCACAGGCACTGACTCAACATCCACAACTTCAGTCACTATTTTCAGTCCCGTTTTCTCTCTTGCTTCCGCCAACATTTCTAGGCCCTTTTCCTCTAACCCTTGAAAAGCATAAGGAGAGGTTCGGGGTTTGTACGCTCCTCCACGTAAAAATTGTGCACCTGCTTCTTTGACAATAAAGGCCGACTGTAATAGCTGTTCCCGGCTTTCAACTGCACAGGGTCCAGCCATAACTGCCAAATGATTCCCTCCAATCAAAATACCACCAACGTCCACAATCGTATCGTCCTGCTTAAATTCACGACTAACTAACTTATAATCGACAGTCACAGATACTGTTTTTTCCACACCATCCATGGCCTCTATCGATAATTGAGCAATCAACTGTTTATTACCAATGATTCCAATGATCGTACGAGTCGCACCTTCTGACAAATGCACCTTTAAACCTAAGGCTGTTAACTTATTCATTATTACATGTACTTGCTCTTGTGTTGCTTCTGGTCCCATTACAGTAATCATAATCTGTATCCCCTCTACATTTTTATTTTAAATTTACACCACAAGTTTTGATAAGTGGCAGATTGAGATTGCATTTATATAAATTAGCTTAACCACTTCCTCATTTATATAAATAAAAAAACACCTCATCCCTATACAGGGACGAGATGCTATTGCTCGTTGTACCACCCTGCTTGCATTGCAAGCCGATTACTCTTCAAGTACGAGGCAGTTAACCTGATACTCTAGCCTTTAATAACGGTGGCATTCCGGCACGGTCTACTTGTTACCTTTCAACCTGCTACTCCTAGGTGTATTTCAATCAGTACATTTACCAGGTCACACCACCCCCTGGCTCTCTGAAAAATGCTACCAATTTACTTATCCTATTCATCATATTTACAAATCTTTATTTGATTTAATGATAATATAACAAAACTTTACACTACTGTCAAGCATTCAAGGACATTTTTATTTTTTGTATATTAAATAATTCGCCTCGCACCAAGATATCGTGTCTTCCAGTAACTTTCGTCTAAGTGACTGACTATTACACCATGGCTGGATGCATGAATAAATTTACCCTGTTCTAAGTAAATACCACAATGGGAAGCACCTTTTTCGTAGGTACTAAAAAAGACTAAATCCCCTGGTTTAAGCTCTTTTTGCGTTATTGCTTTCCCCACCTTATACTGAGCATCCGCAGCCCGCGGCAAGGTTATTTTTCTTTGATGAAATACATATTGAACAAAACCGGAACAATCAAACCCTTTGGGGTTAGTACCGCCAAACTTATAAGGTACGCCTACATAGGTTTTAGCTGTATCTGTTATTTGTTTTGCCTTATCCTGTACCTTTTCATTACCCACTTTTAAATTTTTTCCCATTAATATATAATAGGTTCTATTCTCAACAATTCCGTCGGATTTGAGCTTTTGCCGCTTTTGAAAACTGCGAACAGCCTTCGTTGTCTCTGCTGTAAATTTGCCATTAATCCTGGTAATTTTATAGCCCTTTTCCTTCAGCTTCATTTGTATTGCTGCAATTTCACTCCCTTGGTCGCCTTCTTTGAATTGAGTGTCAGCAGCATATACAAATAACGGCATTATGGAAAATAAAAGACCTAATAATAACCCTCTTGCCATAATTCCCACTTAGGCATTCCCCCGTTTCTTTCTAATTACTCACATATTTCGTTAAATACTGCCAAAATCCTGCAATTGCATCCCTATTCAGTAATTTTTCATATATTAAATCTAAGGCTCTTCTATTAGCGGAAACGAAGAGCTGATGTAAAACTTTACGTAAATTAAGCCTTCATTATTGATTTTCCTGGAAAGTTCCTTGTATACTATCAATAAGAGAAAATAACAGGAGGCTACTATGATTACATTAAAATTTCACGGTCACGCTTGTTTTCAGCTTACCTACAATCAAATTTCTATTGTATTTGATCCCTTTTTTACCGGTAATCCAAAGGCAACCCTATCGCCAGAAGAAATAAACTGCAGCTATATTCTAACTTCCCACGGTCACGATGATCATTTAGGTGATACTGTCGCTATTGCCCAACGCACAGGTGCAACTGTCATTGCCACTGCTGAGATAGCTAAGTTTTGCAATGAACAAGGCTGTACTACTCATGCCATGCATATTGGCGGTAAGCATTCCTTTGATTTCGGTTATGTGCGAATCACCCTTGCCTTCCACGGTTCAGGTATACCAGGTGGTCATGCCTGTGGTTTTATTGTCAACTTTTTCGGTAAGACAATATATTTTGCTGGTGATACAGGTATCTTTGGTGACATGGCATTGCTTGGGCGTTTAGAAAAAATTGATTATGCCTTACTGCCAATTGGTGACAATTACACCATGGGGCCACCAGATGCTGCCGAAGCTGCTAATTTATTAAAGCCTGGCAATGTCATACCTATGCACTATAACACTTGGCCTCTCATTGCTCAGGACCCATCAGCCTTTAAGAAAGACGTGGAAGAACGTTTTAATATTCCTGTACATATCATAAATCCCGGTGAAGAAACTTTGCTTTAAAACTTAAAACAATCGAACCACAAAGATGCGAAGGACACAAAGGGCTTGCCGCGGCAGGGGCATTGTGCTTTTGCGATTCATAATGTGTAATAAAAAATCGCTCCCACTGTGAGGAGCGATTTTTTATTACACATTATATAACTTTTGTTGTCCAATCTTCGACGTTCCAGATATGTGTTACCCAGTCTTCATAGAAGTCTGGTTCATGAGATACCAAAAGAACAGTTCCTTTAAATTCAGCGAGAGCTTTTTTCAGCTCTGCTTTGGCATCTACATCCAAGTGATTGGTAGGTTCATCTAATACGAGCCAGTTTGCCTCCGTCAGCATTAATTTACATAATCGTACTTTTGCATTTTCACCACCGCTTAATACCATCATCTGGCTGGTGATATGATCATTCGTCAATCCACAACGAGCTAATGCCTGGCGTACTTCAAAGTGGCTTAGTCCAGGGTATTCCTGCCATACTTCCTCCATGGCGGTATTGTTATTATGGCGATTGGATTCTTGTTCAAAATAACTTGAGTGCAGATTATCACCAAGTTCCACCTTGCCTGCGACTGGCTGAATTTTCCCCAAGATGGTTTTTAAAAGCGTAGTTTTTCCTAAACCATTGACACCACGAATGGCTACCTTCTGGCCCCGCTCTAATTGAAATGTAACGGGTCTCGTTAACGGTTCATCATAGCCCAATACTAAATCCTCAGCCTCAACAATCATGCGGCTTGGCGTTCTTGCTTCTTTAAAACGAAAGGTTGCTTTTGGTTTCTCCCGCGGCTTTTCCAGTACTTCCATTTTATCCAATTGCTTCTGCCGACTTTTTGCTCGTCCGGTAGTAGAGATACGAGCTTTATTACGGGAAATAAAGTCTTCTAATCGATCAATTTCTTGTTGCTGTCGTTCGTAGGCTTTCGACTCTTGCCCTTTTCGTATATTGTATAATTGTTGAAACTGCTCATAATCTCCTGTATAGCGTGTCAATATCGTATTTTCCACATGATATATGACATTTACAACTTCGTTTAAGAAGGGAATATCATGAGAGACTAAGATAAAGCTATTCTCATATTCTTTTAAATATCGCTTTAACCATTCAATATGCTCTACATCCAAATAGTTCGTAGGCTCATCTAAGAGTAAAATAGTTGGATTCTGCAATAATAATTTAGTTAATAATACCTTTGTTCTTTGCCCGCCACTTAAATCGGCTACATCCCTATCAAGACCGATTTCAGCCAATCCTAAACCATTTGCTACTTCAAGGATTTTGGCATCAATCATATAAAAACCGTTTGTCTCTAAAATCGTCTGAATCTCGCCTACATCTTCCATCATTTTATCTAGCTCTGCAGGTGATGCATCCCCCATGGTATCATAAATCGCCAGCATTTCAGCCTCCAGATCAAACATGCCTTGGAAAGCTTCCCGCAGTGCTTCCCGGATGGTTTTTCCTTTACTCAATACTGTGTGCTGATCTAAATATCCGACTGTTACTCGATTCGACCATTCTACCTTGCCTTCATCAGGCATTAATTGCCCTGTAATAATATTTAAGAAGGTAGATTTTCCTTCACCATTTGCTCCAATTAAACCAACATGTTCTCCTTTTAATAAACGAAAGGATGCATTTTCTAGTATTTGTCTGCCGCCAAAGCCATGGGTTACATTTTCTACTGTTAATACGCTCAATCTATTCACCTGCATTGTTTAAATTTTTCTTTTAACTTTTTTCGATAGCTTTATTATTGTAGCTTGTAAAACCTATTGTGTCAAAATAGATAATCCATTCAACCACAAAAACGCAACGGCATGCAATGTTTACATACCTTTGCGCCCTTGTCATTCATAGTTTTCTCATCGGCTAACTATTGACAAATTCACGGATTAAATCCAACTTTTTACATCGAGGCATTTTTTTTATTCTCGCTTCACGTTTTTGTGCAGCACTTTGATTTTCTTGGGATTCCCAATAAACAAGGGTTACCGGTACACGGCTGCTGGTATATTTAGCACCAATTCCCTCATTGTGGGCAGCAAGCCGCTTCTCCAAATCCACTGTCCAACCAGTATATAAAGTACCATCAGCACACTGAACAATATACGTATATGGCATATTACTCTACTACGGCTGCTCAATGGTAATTTTTTTGATTACAACATCTTCTGCAGGTTTGTCGTTTGCCCCGACTTTAACTTTGCCAATTGCTTGAACAACCTCTAAACCAGTAGTGACTTTACCAAAAACTGCATGTTTTTTATCCAACCAAGATGTAGGCGATAATGTAATGAAAAACTGTGATCCACCTGTATTCGGTCCCGCGTTGGCCATAGAAAGGACGCCAGCGCTGTCATGTTTTAAATCAGGGTGAAACTCATCTTTAATAGTATACCCAGGTCCCCCTGTACCGTTTCCCTTAGGATCACCGCCTTGAATCATAAATCCATCGATAACCCGATGAAAGATCAATCCATCATAGAACTTTTTATTTACCAGGTCAATAAAATTCTTAGTCGTGGCAGGTGCTTTGTCTTCAAATAATTCTATTTTAAAGTCACCCTTTGAAGTCTCAAATTTAGCTATACTATTCTTTTTTGCCGTCGTTGTTTGTTTCGGTGTGCTCTCTGGAGCAGCCTGACTACCTGTATTGCCAGTATTACCAGAGCACCCGGCAATCAAAAATACTTGTACAAATAAAACAAGCAGTATACTTACAATCTTCTTTGACATGATATTCCTCCCGTAGTTTAAATTACCTTCCTATTATATCATCACTACAGAAAATCACAACTTTAGAGAATCTTACTTGGGCATAATGCAGCTAAAGGACAGGTATTACACTCTGGTTTCCGCGCTTTACAAATTTTTCGTCCATGCCAAATAAGCCAATGATGAGCATCACTCCATTTATTGCGAGGTATCGCTTTCATCAGCCTTTCTTCTACAGCCAATGGGGTATCTCCTTTGGCTAATCCCAGTCGATTGGATACTCGAAACACATGAGTATCTACAGCAATTGCCGGAATGTTAAATAATTGACTTAATACGACATTTGCCGTTTTTCTGCCAACACCTGGCAGGGTAATTAATTCCTCAAAGGTTTCTGGAACCTTTTCATCATATTCTCGGCATAAAATATCACAAGTCGCCATAATATTGCGAGCCTTACTGTGATATAATCCACAATCTCGAATATATGCCTCTAGCTTTTCCAAACCCATCTCTTTAATCTTTTTGGGCGTATTATATTCAGGAAATAGACGTTTCGTTATAATATTAACCCGAACATCGGTACATTGAGCAGATAAAACTACAGCAATTAGTAGTTCAAAGGGGGAAGAATAATCGAGCGCTGTGGCAGTACCTTGATAACGTTCTTCTAATATAGATAACATTTCTTGTTTGACAGCTTTGGTAATACGCATATGTTCCTCCTAAAAAAGTAAACTTATCGAAATATCACTATAATTACTTTTTAATGTGTGCAGGTGTTTACTCTTTGTAATCTGTAGAAAGCAAAAAGATAACCCTTTCTACTAAATGAAAGGGTTATCTTTAATGTAAAACAATCTGACTAATTTGTCAAACTGCGTATCGGCGCAGGAATTCTGCCACCCCGGGCAATAAAGTCATCGGATTTAAAAGTGTTCACAGGGATAATCGGACTATATCCCAAAAGACCGCCAAATTCTACACTGTCACCGACTTTTTTACCTGGAACAGGAATAATACGTACCGCTGTCGTCTTGTTATTAATCATGCCAATTGCTGCTTCATCTGCAATAATACCTGAAATAGTAGCAGCAGATGTATCTCCCGCTACAGCAATCATATCAAGCCCTACTGAGCAGACACAAGTCATCGCTTCTAATTTTTCCAATGTTAAACTGCCGCGTTCTACTGCTGCAATCATTCCTGCATCTTCGCTTACAGGAATAAAGGCTCCGCTTAACCCGCCAACATGAGATGAAGCCATTAACCCGCCCTTTTTCACTGCATCATTCAATATTGCTAACGCTGCAGTAGTACCAGGTGCACCACAGCTTTCCAAACCCATTTCTTCTAAAATATGTGCAACACTATCAC
Organism: Pelosinus baikalensis; assembly: GCF_020819555.1. Lineage (NCBI taxonomy): Bacteria > Bacillati > Bacillota > Negativicutes > Selenomonadales > Sporomusaceae > Pelosinus > Pelosinus baikalensis. The sequence goes on along the minus strand of NZ_JAJHJB010000005.1, from coordinate 41,758 downwards.
CGACTGCTGGTGTAGGTGCCAATGACAAATCAATAATACCAAAAGGCACACCCATCCGCCTGGAAGCCTCTTGGGCAACAAGTTGTCCTACTCGTGTAATTTTAAAGGCAGTTTTCTTGATGGTTTCTGCCACAGCGCTAAAATCTTGTCCTCTTACCTCTTCCAAAGCGCGTTTTACCACACCAGGACCACTGACTCCTACACTGATTACCTTTTCCGCTTCTCCTACACCATGAAAAGCACCAGCCATAAAGGGATTGTCTTCAGGGACGTTTGCAAAAACCACTAACTTTGCACACCCTAGAGCATCACGGTCACTAGTAAGTTCAGCAGTTCGTTTAATAATTTGCCCCATTTCTCGTACACAATCCATATTAATTCCCGCCTTGGTAGATGCCAGATTGATGGAAGAACAGACTCTTTCCGTTTGTGCCAAAGCTTCTGGAATCGATTGGATCAAAATCCGATCCCCTTTTGTATATCCTTTTTCAACTAAAGCCGAAAAACCGCCAATAAAGTTAACACCAACGGTTTTGGCTGCAGCATCTAGAGCCTGGGCCACAGGAACATAGCTATCAGCATGACAACTCTCAGCAACTATGGCAATGGGCGTCACAGAAATACGTTTATTAATAATAGGTATACCGTATTCTGCTTCAATATCTTCCCCAGTACGAACCAAATGCTCTCCTGCCCGCGTAATCTTCTCATAAATGTTCTGACAGAAGATTTTTATATCAGGATGACAGCAATCTCGTAAGCTAATGCCTAATGTAATGGTACGAACATCAAAATTGTTTTGCTCAATCATCCGATTCGTTTCTAATATTTCCTGAATTGTTAACATCAACGTTCCTCCTAACTTTATATCCGATGCATGATTTGAAAAATATCTTCATGCTGCGCTTTTATATCCAAACCAAGTTCATCGCCTTTTCCCTTTAAAATCTGCTGCATATCTTTAAGACTTACTTTGCTGCTTGCCATATCCACAATCATTACCATATTAAAAAATCCATCTAAAATATTTTGATTAATATTTAAGATATTCACACTGTTAACCGCCAAAATTTCACTAACCATTGCTACAATTCCCACTCTATCCTGTCCCACAATTGTAATTACTGCTTTCATTTTTTCACTCTCCATTTTTTGTAGATCTTTTTATTATAATACCTGCATTATCCCCTGTCTATTATAAAAATACATTTGTAACACTACTAAAGATGTTACTTTATATCTATTATACGAGAATAAATGGAAAAGCCAAGGCTTTGTGAAAAAGTTTTTATATTCTGATATTAATTTCCTTATTCAATTTGTGCAAAAAAAATATATCCGCGTGCAATTGCTTTAGGATTCCTTGCAAACGCGGATGTTAGTCTTTCTGATATATTTAATTTGTTTATTCTAAAAGCACTCTAAAGAAGTCACGACTGCTCACTCAATGCTACTTCCACAATATACTGCTGTCCATTCCAGCGAGTATTGGAAACCGCAGAAAGAGAAATCCCAAGATTGTTGACAACATTAACCGTTGTCTTTCGCGACTTCATTCCACCTTGCAAGGAAACCTGACCAGAATCATACTTAGGTTGGTATTGGGGCACAAAATTATTATTAAACATGCCATTATTACTTGGCAGAGAAACTGTAGTACCTGTCTCTTCATCATCCTGGTCTTGATTAGAAAAAGTACTTAATAAATTTTTACTCATTTGAAGCATCAAGCTGTCAGATTGATTATACATACCATTAGCTATTGTAATTAAATCTTTTGATAAACTTTTGAACTTCTCATCATAATTTTCATAAAACCTTTCTTGCCGAAATGTAAATTTGTCACCCTGTCGCTGCAGCTGGGCTTGTTTTAGCTGAGATATTTCATTCACTTTCTCTGAGCGAACTTCTAGAACATTCATATAAGAAGCAGGTACTATATCGTAACTATTGAAATCATATGCTACAATGATTGAATCTTGTTCTTCATTAGCTTGATCATTAGTATCAGCCCAAATTTGTTTGTTTGGTACAAAATCAGGAACAGAACTTTCCTCTATTTCTATTTGTTTAAAACTATTTTCTTCAACATTATAATATTCTTCAAAAAATTTTATATAATGAGTATTTGGGAAAAAATAAAACTTTTCCCGATAATCGACTGGATCTTCGTTTCCATTGAATCCCCTTTCACCCAGCTTCTTTTTATATAAATCAAAAGGATCGATTTCTTTCACTACGCCAATATGTGTTCCAAATTTTCCAATTTGATCATGAGAGTTATAATAATTTTCAACATCAAATTTATTGTAATTCCGAAAATCACTCCAATAAATTTGAGCAATGTCAGTAACTCCAGGTGCATTAAAAGTTTCCGTATGAATCTCGATCCCTTCATCTCGGGCAATTAATACAGCTATTAATTGTGCCAACGCCCCCCCCAGAGAGTGCCCAGTCAAAGAGATAGTGGCATTAGAGTATATTCTTTTAACTTGTTGATAAAACGAATATGCATATTCTGTTTGGTCTAGAGCCATATTTAATATGATCTTAATATCATCAAGAATATCAAAACGATCAGTGAGTTCTGTGCCACGAAATGCAATGACAATGTCGTCGGAGTTTAACCGACTATATGCAGCTCCGTAAAAACCCGCTTCATCCCAATAATCTACTAAATTATACCCTTCTGGAACAAGCCCATGTTTATATACACATGAACTTAAAGCTACATAATCATGTGTAGAAATCTCTGACATAGAACTCTCCCTCCTTATTCACTAAGTTTATCACTCCATTTTCAAGTTTTCTCTTTACACGTACCCTTCTTCTTGGGCATATCGCTTGTAGGACTGTTATGTTTTAATCTGTCTAATAATTACTTAAGCTCACTACTCTTGCTGTACTTATAGTAGAGACTTACAACAAACAGGATAATAGTTCAAATTTAGTATTAAAAAGGCGCTTGACATAAGCCAAGCGCCAAAATATAACAAATACTATCACCATAGAAATCAACACAACTCAATTATTTGCATTGGTCCATAAACAAGGTTTCGGCTAGGTGCACCATGATTTGTAACTCAATATAAAAAGATAGAACCTATTGATCCTTACTTGCTACGACTACAATCTTGATTTGTACATTTGCTGTTGTTTTCTTTTGCCCCACATACAAAACACCTTTTAACCGCCATTTACCTCACCTCGCTTTGTATCATATTCAGTTTTCAAGGTCAAGTAATCTGCCTTGATACTGGTAGTTAAATTCGTATTTTCTGCCAATGTTGCTATACCTAACGCTTGTGATAGCTCTGCAAATTGTTGCTGATATTCAGCATCAAGGATAGCCAGCTTTTGGTCTTCTATTTCCCCCTCAGCGGGTAGCTCTGAGTCGCAATAGGTATGTTTACCCCCAATAACTTTATAATTGCCTGTCAGAGCTTCCTGCCATTCGGCTTCCGATAGTTCGATATTCGATGTAGGAATATTATCTCCGTGAATATCTTTCACATAGAAGCCTATATAGGTTCCATTTGGATCGTAATTACCATAATACATATTTATTCCCCCTTTAATAACCTATAGCAAGCCAAGAAAGTGTATCTGAACCATTATCATCGGCATAAGTTTGAAATTGTATATTACTAACTTTATAGGCTCCAGCAGAGTTTCCATCTGCTGCGCTTGCTCGGGGTGAAGTTTTTCCGCCGAAACAACATAAGCAATCATTTGGGAATACAATTGGAAAACTTCTTAACGTACTTGTGTTTCCTGTTTGATTTACAGACCCCCATTGCAAGATTAATCCATTGCTTAACCTTTGATAACCATTTGCTGCAAAATAACTTCCTGCATCTCCAAGGGCATTTGCTGGTATCATATTTGCTGTGACAATTCGCGTCCATCCAGACCAGTTTCCGTTATCCCATCGTGCGGTATATTTATCTGTTCCAAAAAAGTTAATTGCTTCAACAGTAGTATAAGAATTTGGATCATGTGCAATTACGTTAAAATACCACCAATTTGAGTTAGGCGCACTGCCAACATTATTACCTCTATAAAACCCACTTTTTCCTTTTATTACTGATATACCTTGCCCCGATATGTCTTTTGCTAATGTTCCAAGTCCATAGCTTCCAGGTGCAAAATTAGCCGTTGCTTCCAATTTGGTAAAAGCATCAACAATTCCAAATTCTGATAATTTCGTCGGGTTAGTTCCTGCGATGGTTCTACCTTTTGCATCAACAGTAACGCTTTTATAGGTACCTGCCGCCACTCCGCTTGCGGCTAGTGTGAGGGGGATCGTAACATTTGCCGTTCCATCAAAGGCTACAGCCGCTCCAATGGCATCTCCCGATGTTGCTATGGTTCTAGCAGTAGTTAGCTTAGTTGCTGTAGCGGAATTTCCTATACAACTATCGGCAGTTGCTGCACTACCAACCTTACCACTAACCCCAATGGTAACCCTATCATTGGCCGCATCTGGAATAATAGCTATATTGGTTCCTGCAACCATTTCTAACGTGTCTGTTTTGCTATCCGCTTGGATCGTTGTACTGCCTACAAGCACATTACTAAACGCCATTTGGTTGACTTCCGCATTTGTTGCAATACCTGCGAGCTTATTATTTTGTGCAGCGGTCATGAAACCGTCAGAACTTACAGTTACAGTATTATGTGTGTGTACTTTCGGTGCAAAGTCACTCGGTGTTTTTCCGCTAAGCATAGCGGCGTTTAAGTTCTCGCATTCCGTTCCATTATTTACAGGGATTTGTCCATTTCCATTCCCTGGTACCAATCCTTTCAATAGTGCGGCATCAACAATTTGGTCTTCTTTTAGTCCTTTGAAATTATTTCTTAACTCGTTTGGAGCTTCTGACAGGAATCCCGTATCCTCTGGCTTTGTTGCATCGTATGCCATTATTAATACCCCCTTGCTCGCCAGTCCATAGTACCACCTACGTCCTGGTTGCTTAAATTTAATATTCTTGCAGTAAACCCTGTTTTATCACGATTTGTAGTCTCTGCATGTACCGCCTCACCAATTGCATAAGGGGTCACGATAGGAACAATAAAAAAATCTGTATTATAAGTAATACGAATACCACCTATAGGGACATCTATGGTTCCTGCTTTTTCAATATCCGGTAAGTCTACCATAACATCAAACCTATTTACTTCAGGAGTTTTGGTAGGATTAGAAGTTGTTAAGATAACTCTTAGCTCGATATACCGAAATACAAATTTAGCAGGCAGGAAATCTTTCCAAACACTCCATTCGCTATTATCTTTCGATGTACGCATTTGTAGTACAGCCGACGTATCCCCAAGAAATTTCACAGTAGAAAGGAATTTTATAGCTATATTAGCTGTGATTATCCTGCCTACGTCTATTTGCTCACACATATAGGTGCCAGATGTAGGATAATTTCCGTTTACATCTTTTTTGAGTCTTAGGACTTGCCTGCCGCCGACTTCCTCAAATTTGGTCGTTGAGTAATCACTCCATCGCCCTCCGATGGTTTGCCAGTTTATATCACTCACACCAAATTCAGTGTTAATGTATGATCCACTCTGCATGACGATTTCATCAAATGATTGGATGACGTTTTTAGGCGGCAGGTCAACTACTGCCAACTGTTGGTCTACTGCAGAGAGAGAGTACCGATTGCTTCGATTAATAGCCTTAATCCAATAATGATAGATACCATCGAAATCAACCTTGTATTTATAGTTGTTACCGGTTACATTTGTAGCAATTAGCTGTCCATATTCAAACGTCCAGCCTTCTCTGATTTCAAACCCGACAACATCATGCTCAACCGCCCTATCCCAATATAGTTCCACATACTCACCATTTTGCTGTACAATAAAATTTTCTACATTCTGAGGTTCCATAAGGGCGTATAGACTCCCAGATGCTTCATCTGAATAAAATCCTGCAGTGCTAATTGCTTTAATCAATATTTTTACGTTTCCACCATCTGTGGGACGAAATTGATATTTTGTTTCTTTAGTCTGCGTTAGCTTTATAGCCTCTCCCCAAGTCCACCCATATCGCACATCATAGTAAGCAAAATCTAATTCGGATATACCTGTCCATTCAACACTAACCAAAGACCTATCATTTATATCCTGGGAAACTATTATGTTGGTCACAGGAGCGGGATTTAAATCATATATTTCCTTGCTATTTGCAGGATACTGGCTGTATTTACCTGCGCGACTAACCGCTTTAATCCAATAGCTATATTCACGCTCTTGATTAATTCTAACATTGTATTCCAGCCCTGTAACACCTGTAGCTACTAACATCCCATCATCCCAACTTACACCCTCTCGAACCTCAAAAAATGCGAGATCAGCATACAGTGCATTGTCCCACTTTAAACGTAATAGGCTGTGATCACTCATGTCTTGACTAATTGCAAAGCCTGTAACATCTCCTGGCTCAATCATGACAGTTACAGCTATGTTTGCTGCATTTGATTCATATCCTGCCACTGTCCTGGATTTAAACGTAAAATCATAGGTATCACTTTGGGGAATTGTATAAACATAGGTAGTCTCTTTTGTAAAATACGTTTGTGAGCCACAAGTTATAATATAGCCTGCAATGTCATGACCTGCAGGAGCTGTCCAAGACAGGATTAACTTGCTGCGATCACTAATGTCTTGATACCCTTGTAGGTTTGTAGGAGCATCAGGACGCAAGGTAATTTGTAAGCGTTTTTCCACTGCTTGTAGGCTTTCATATCCTGCAATACTAATTGCCTTTATCATAAAGTTTTGACTCCCCTCTGCGCTCAATGTATGTGCATAGGTTGTAGCTTTTAGCTGTGTAGTTATGAGCGCTGCTGTTGGCCAATCGTCCCCTACCCTAATTTCATAATATGCAAGGTCTTTCTCTTGATTAGCGTCCCAAGAAAAAATCAGCCGACTACGGTCAGTATCTTGGATTATCGCAACAAAACCAGCCACTTGAGCTGGTTCGATAATAATATTTATAGATATTTTCGCTGGTATAATAGATGGGTTACCACTGTTATCAATAGCTACGACGCTAAAATTGTATTGCCTACTGCTTGTAGCTGTAAAAATATATTGATTATCATTGATTGGTGTTGGAGTTACTACCCTATTACCTTCCGATATTTGATAGCCTTTTAAATCAATATCGGTAACAGCAGACCATCTAAGAATTAATTTGGTACTATCACTGGGATTAACCTCTGCTACTATACTGTCGATATTAGACGGAGGCTGATCCTTACCTGTAATATAAATTTCTTTTGATATAACGCCTGGTGAAATTACACCGGAATTATTCAGCGTACATACTTTAACCAAATATGTTTCTTGAGATTTAACTCCTGTAATCACCGCCAAATTATTCGTAGTATTTCCCCATAAAAGCCATGATTGCCCCTCATCCATACTGTACCAGACAATTGAATTCTTGATATATTTTTTAGGTACTACCCATGAGCAGTCTATTTCAGATACAATAGTTCCGTCCTTCTGCCTATAGGTTAGCTGCCTTAAGTTCAAGTTTCCTACCTCTGGAACATTATCATCCAAATCACTGTAATCAATTACTGGAATAGTATCTGCTTCCGTATAAACACCTTCAACATATTCCAGTGCTGTAATACTGCGTTTAAATTCCTGGGAACGGCTAATATTCAAAACTCTAAAGGGTTTAGTTACCTTGTGGGTTTCACCGAAACTAAAAACATCCCATTTTTGCGGAATAGATGAAAATGGGGTTGATATTGTCACGGTATCTGTTTCTGCTACAACTCCAAGGATCTGTCTCTCTACAAGAGTATCATCTGCAAATCGCACCATAACCGAATATTGTTTACCCGGTTCCATCGTAACACTACGATCAAATTGAATGGTATCTTCTGTTGCAGCCAGTACCCTACCTCCATAACCCCACTGCGGTATATCATGCTGGACTAAAATTACATCTCCTACTTGGCAGGCAATAGCATCAATATCAGCATCAAAGGATATGGTACGCTGCAAATATTTATTTAACCTTAGACGATATTTGCCCTCACGATAAGCTTGCTGATAAGATGTGCAACCATACAAGGTAATCTGAGTTGAATTTTGAATTATCTGATTATTATCCCAATCATCTCCATATATAGTAAGTGTATCCTTTTGATATCCTTTGTCTTTATTTATAAAGGATATTTCAACTGCATTTGCTCTATCCTTCATCCCCAAAAAGTCTTCTTGGAATTTATCCTGCACCATATTGCCCATAGTGAAGAGTTGTACAGGCTGAGTCGGTCTATCACAAACACAGGAATAGCGAGTTCCTTTTAGTATGACTTTCCCCCTTCCCACACTTTCTGGCTTTTGCAAGGAACTCCACAAATCAGAGGCAGTATCAAATATATACTCAAACTCTAACTTCCGTTCCGTACAAAATGCAGCCCAATCGACAAAAGCTTGATAGTCAATTCGATTCGCCGAAATACCAAAAACTACATTTTCTACCATCTCTGTTTTAGTATTTTTTATGATTTTACAACGATGTAACAGATCATATGCAGCCCACGCTGGATTACGAGCCGATTTTTGCTCATATTTTTCAGTATTAGGGTTATACACGTTAATATCGCTAACTGACTGTAACCAGGTCACTGTCGGTATACCGCCACTTAACTGATCAGTCGCTAAGGCTTTGATACCCACGAGCATTTTACCGGAACGGCAGAAATCATCATAGCTAATATGACTGAGCTGCGTCCAGCACATTCGAGTGCTATCTCTTGTCGTCGTACCTGATTTATAGCTGCATTTCGCACGAACTTCATAGCGTCCAGCAGGTAGATTGTCAATACGATATACCTTACGAACTGGGCTATTTTTTGCCGCCGTTACAACTAATTCATTAATCTTAACAACTAATGTAAACTTCGCGTTATAAAATCCCCCTAAAAAACCCAATCTATTTCCTATAATCGTAAAACCGATTAAACCGTTATTATAAGCAACTCCAACTTTAGCATCAGCTTTTCGCCCTGAGACGGATCCTACAACTGAAAACAAATTCCCCCCTATACTACTTAATGTCCATGTTTCAGCAATAGGGTTTTGCCCAACACTTAAAGATTGAACACTTCCAATGCTTTCTTTAACAGAAGAAGACACCTTGTAAATATGTGCCTCCAACCAATCGTTCCATTCTGACAGCCCGATTTGTTTATATTGTGCATTAAGTTTAACAGTAGCATTTTCTAAATCGCCATTATCATTTACATGATACAATCCCCCAGGTAATTCAAAGGTGATCTCAAGACCTTCTCCGCCATTTCCTTCAGTTTGATGGGTTGACCAGGTATCATCATTAGCCAGTTCATAGCTTAGTATTTGATCGGCATATATATCATTGAAATTAGGAATTGCTGTCTGGTCATTCGTTCCTAAACGTATATCCACTGAAACATCATGATAATTTTCTATTGGATTATCGTTAATTTTTATATCTGTAATACTATCGGCTGGTCCTTCACCACCACATAGCAAGATATTTAGGTATTGTTTATCCCCATCACCATTGGTAATATGCTGAGACAAAATTTGTCCTGCTGTCCGCATAGTTCCATAAGTGACAGCCAAGGTATTTCCTTGACCAGAGAGGGACTGTAAATTTCCCCATGAATAGGTTGGAGTAGATGTCGCCATGTCCATTGCTGGCATGTCTGCTGTAGGCTGTGGGAACATGTGATTAATGAGCATACCGCCAATCGCGCTAATTGCTCCTGCTGCAAGCCCTGTCCAAAAGGTTGCAGTACCGCTATTCCATAGCCCTCCCGCTACATTACCTGCATATGCCATGAGTGCTATGGAAGCAATCGTTCTTAGAATATTTTTCCCTCCACCTTTACCTACGAGGGGGCATATTACTAGATTATCTTCACTTTCAACAAGTATGGAAGCAATCTTTCCTTTGTCTTCGATAGTGCCATTACGACTTAATACCATTTCGTCTAAATCAATTCCCATCATAATGGGCTGAATATATTCCCCTATCGTTTTTCCTGGTATATACGCTATCTTTTTTATCTCCCTATCACTAAGGTTAAAGGGGTTTCTTAGTATTGTTAAAGTTATGTCAGCCATTTAACCACCCCGGCACGTAAAGTCCTTCAATTTTGCGTCGCCATGCTGGACTATCAATATGATCAATATGAACGCCCATTTTCTCAGCAGTATGAATAAATCTACCATCACCTATGTAAACTCCAGTATGGTTACAAAATATAGCCTGATTGAACCTCATAACAACAAGAGCAGGTACGGGGATTTCCCCATCACACCTGCACCATCGATTTCTCTGCTCATCGATTTCACCGTCTATACGGCTAACATCCTCACAACTGATTTTATAATCTGGTAATTTAATCCCATACATCTTAAAAACTTCACAAACAAGACCCCAACAATCATAATTGTCGGGGCCTCTGCCACCATTCACAAATGGCTTACCTATCAATTTATCGATTTGATGCATAAATACCTCCCTGGGGTATACTGGGTTCGCCCCCAAAACGTGCTGCATTCCCCCGCTCTCGACAATCACCTAATGTCTTATTACAAGTTTCTTGATGGGATTGTGCTCCACACTCAATTCCTTTATACGTAAACGGACAATAATCTTTCAAAACTCTCCGAAATGGAAAACGAAGCATCGTAGGCATATCGCCGCCTAAACTAAATGTCACCCACATACTGTCTGAACTAACTTGCTGTACTGTAAAAGTTTCTTCTATATCAGCAGCTGCTATATCAAGATGCTGAGAATGAACTACGCGTAACATTACAGTAGCTCCAACGCCACCATTGGCCTGTTCAATATATTGTTGAATACTCCGAGAGATATTAGAAACACGTACCGGAATTTGCGGAAGTTCACCTTGAGAAGTTTCTTTAATTTCATCTAACTCAAAAGGAAATGCCACCCATGTATAACCATTCCATACAATATCTTCTGTATTACGTACAATCCTAATAATTAGATCTTTTGCTATTTGAATTTCCAGTAGAACCAGCCATGCCCCATCAGAAGTTAATTTATTTTTTTCTATAATTGAAATATTCGATAAGTTTAGTGCCATAATCAAACCTCCTGCAAGGTAATCTCTCCTTCCCACATATCATGAGAAGTTAAATGAAAATTTATTTCACCTGTGAAGCGTACAATATAGCTAACACCAGTGACAGGATTGACCCATTGAAATTCTTGGCTACCGCCACACATTTGTTCCCAAAAATTCATAAGAACTTGATATTCGTTATTTTTAAGAGCAGTCCATTTTAATATCCATTTTTTACGGATGCGCGTAAACCTTGGTCTGGATATCACCATTCCATTTTCCATTTGGGAGGATATTGCAGGATTCTCCCGCCCTTCATCAAGCGGATATACAGGATTTGCTACATTCGGAAATACTGACAATGTCATATTGATTATTACCTCCTTACTCCCAGTACATCACGCATACCATTCACATTACGTGCATAAGCATCCATGACAACATTAATAACATACTGCTGTCCGTCCCAACTTGTCTCCTGCTTTGTATTGGCTTTTACTCCAGACTTATTGACAACATTAACAATAACAGGTGGTGTTTGACCTCCTGTTACTGATGGAGTATAATTGGTACCACTTGTAACTTGCTGTTTTGCCATAGATATAGTTTCATCTAAACGATGGTTTGGAATAATGGTTCCCGACTGATCAGGGACGAATAGTTCTGGTCCTCTTTCCCCCACGATATAGGATGTTTGTGATGATACCGGTCCACCATCCGCTTTAAATATCGCACCTAAGAAATTTCCAAACCACTCACCCAATTGTTTTTCTATAACCTTCTTATAGAATATCTCAAGGAGCATCTTGCTGATCTCTATTGTCATATCCTTGAAAATACCTTTAAAGCCTTTACTAAAAGATTCTGCACCTGTAAGCATTTTGTTAAAATGTTGCTCAGTACTACTATTTATACGATTGAAAGAATCTTCCATAATCTGCGCATAATTCGTTTTCTTCTCAATCATATCTTTCTTAAATACGTTCACGGCCGTATCTGTCTTGTATGAATCAGAATTTATCTGTATGTCACTTAGCTTTTCATTTGTTTTTTGTTGCCCCGATTGTGAACCCTTTGCGTTATCATTTGAGATATTATTAACAGACTGCTTTTTATCTGCACTGAAAGATTGACTATTGTCCTTGTTTTTGTCAATCTTAAATATCTTAGCTAATTTTTCCTCAAATGATTTGCTAATTTTAGGCCACCATCCATCAAATAAATCTAGCATTTTTTTACCAAGTAATGCAGTTAATAGTCCAGGAATTTCTGTTGATATATTTTTAAATATATTTTTTAGACCTTCTGACAAGGATTCTTTATGCGCTATAACACTTTTCAACTGTTCCTGCGCATAATTTTTCAATCGATCTAACGAAGCTTGCACTAACTTATCAAATTCATTTGAAATAGCATCACTCTTATTTTTACTATCTTGAGCTGCTGTCTTTGATGAGCCCGATCCATTAGCTGGTTGCTGCCCAACTTTCTGAACGTTATCTGCCAGAGAATTCAACTTTTCTAATAACTGTTGCTCCATTTCACATGCTGCGGCAATCTTTTGTCCAAAATCACTGCCTACCAACTTAGCTATTAAAATATCGGCAAACCCTTCATCCGAAAGTATCTGATACATTCTTACACCTCCTGTCTCCGTATTTCATATATTTCCAATGCTTTTATTTTTCTACATAACGTTGGAGTTAGCTCAATACCATAAACTTCTGCTATGGCAAAAACAGCGGTATAGTCTAAGCCAACTATTCCACTATTACTTACACGCCATTGGGTATTCACATAGATCCATAGCTGCCATACCTCACGGTTTTCCAGCATAATTTCAGGACAACGTGCTTCACAAGTCTTGCATTTAATTTTATTATCGGCCTGAGTTTGGGTTTTACGGCAGGCTTCGCAATATTCCTGCCGCCTGCCTGACACCCATTTCCAGACCGCTAGGAGTTTTTTACTTCTTTCTCCAAGCCATACGTCAAACGAAAAGTTTTCTCTGCCAATTCTACAAGTTGATTATTAGGTACGTCATCAAAATCATGATCTTTATAAATATTATCCAAAATCCAGTCATTTCCTAAGACTGTCAATTTTAAAAATGATAATTGATTATCACTTGTAGAATCAAAAAATACCGGATCCAAACCAGCAGCACGAAAAGATTTCAATTCATTGCGGCTCATAGCCCTTGCTTGCGGTAATATCGTCATAAGTAATCTCCCTTTTCTGTAATTATAGGTAACTGGCGACGCCGTTAACCAGCGTAACTTTCACTGCAGAATTATCAGCATTTGATTCATAAAAAGCATGGAAGGGCAGTATAATTAAAACACCTGCAGGACCTGTTATACCTGGGGTACTACGTTCATATGTAGTTTCTGGGAATAAAAATTCTAGACTGTGGCTCTCATCTGAGAACTTCACTTTTAAACTTGACTTTGTCCCTGAGATAGCCTTTTCCAATAATGCAGTTCCATCAAACAGAGCCGTTATACTGCCAGATATCTTAAAGATGCCCGCAGGAATGTCGCTGCGAAGACCACCATTTCCAATAGTATACTGAGTCCCATCCAACCCAGCATCAATGGTAAAATCACCTTTAGTAATAGTAGCAATTGCTGCTCCACCTTCCTCAATGCTCGCTTGCAAGTTGGTAAAGCGAGATAAAACCATATTAGAAGGATTCGCCATATAAGGAGTAGATGTAAGAACTTCTTTTGCTCCCATAATTGTCATAGATGCTGTTAACTCATCTTCACCACCAAAGCCTACTTTAAAAGAACTAATTTTGCAGCTATTTAACAGTACATACTGTCCAATATCCGTAAATCCCTTTTCCAATACCATAGAAGGCTGCGTTGCACCGATTTTAAATACATGCTGATAAGGATCATCGCTGCCTGTAGTTACAGGAGTACCAAATAATCCTGTTAGCCAATATCCAATACCTGCTTCATCCATTGGTACAACAATATTTCCGTCTATGCTAATATTACCAGGAGCAGGTGCTACAGGATTTCGTGTACCAGTGATAGTGGCCAAGTCTTTCAAATTTTGTTTCGATTTCACATCTAATGTGTTGAATGGTAAAATTTTCCCCGCTTTATTAGTTGGGTTCTGCCCAAAACTGGATTCATAATCAAATACTAACCTTCCTTGTGCACCTTGTGCCTGAGTCATATATATTTCCTCCTAATATTTCTGTACATTTTTATAATTGTTAGACTCTTAAGTATTACTAGTTTCTTGTTGCTTACATTCTTGTGTTCCATTAATTTCTCTACTATTGATTTTTTTCAAAGCATTATATTTATTAAGCATAACACGACGAAACACCTCAAATTTTCCTTGATCTCCATTGGTAATCAACATTGCAAAGTCCAATGCCGTCTCTAATAAAGTTTGTAATTTGGCATTACTTTGCTGCATCATCAAATTCTTCTTCATTTGCAACTCCTCCTTGTCACTTTACATAAAACCTTGTATTATTATTTCTTCAATACCCCGCACCTCCACTACCATTTTTTATACTACACACCCTCATGTGCTAAAAAGATCAATTCAAATTCTTTGGCGGTTCCTATTATCTAAAATAATTCATCTTCTTATCATTACTATTCGAAATTCTAATTGTTTGTCCAAAATTGCCTTATAAGTAAAACAATCTATTGATAGCTAGTTATTACATTCCATATAGATCAATCTTACTATAGAACAAACGATTACTACGTTTCCAACGAACGTCTAGTGTATTAAGCTGACTATGCAACAGCTTTGCCTTTTCATGTATTATCGTTGCTGCTAATTCAGGATACTTCTCGCGATACATAGCTTCAAGTATATTAATAGTGTAATACTTCATATATCTCCCCTCATTCTCTATCCGTACATATTAATCAGAATTTAGATAGGTACTAATTTTAAAAATTGCTGCATTAAAGTGAAATTTTATTGTCGCTACACTAAGATTAAGTTTGCGGCTGATCATTTCATTGGAATAACCATTTTGAACAAAAGTCACTACTTCTCGCTGACGTGGAGTAAGCATTAAAATCGATTTATCTAAGTCTACTAATATACAGACGATACGATCAAATCCTTTGCACTTGACAAAATCCATAGTCCCTACATCTTCCAAATTTGAAGACACAATTTCCGCGAGACTTCGAAGTTCTTGATATCGTTCAATAGTTCGTCTTATTTGTTTTTGTGTGTAGTCGATACTATCACACCCCTTGTATATTTTTCGATTTTATCAATATACTACTTTATATTGAATTTCTAACTTACATGAATGTGACATACTCGTTAGGATATAAAAACTATATACAGAAAAATCTCGCTTATCAAACTGACTATGAACATCCTTATAGTTTGTTTTTAAAACTATCGTATCTTTTCTCATATGCATGCTGCCTTGCATCTTATAATTCTCATCAAATTCTACTTTTGATATTTTCCCTCATTTCTTTATCCGTACAAATCTTCTTGAATTTAGATAGGTATATTTTTTTTCACTGTCAAATTGACATCATTTCAAAGCCAACCAAAAGATACTTGAAACAACCGAATAATCTCTTGCCGAATACGATATAAATGACGTTCCGTTACTGCCAATTCTTCAGCAATAATCTTGAAAGGAGTTCTTCTGAAATATCTTTGCTGAACAAAGGCTTGCTGTAGGGGACTTAAAACCGCCATAGTGGCTTCTATAAGATTAATATGCGAAACATAATCAAGACGTCGTATACCTAGTCTTTCTGTCGGAGATTCCAGTATATCCTTCGATAGTGTCAGATTCCCTTTATATTGAGATTGAAGTAGTTCTGAATTGACTTTCCACATAGGATAATCATACAAAGCCGCTTCTACCCTTCTAGTAAATTGATTTGTATTAGCTAATTTATTATCATATGAGGCTCTGCCCATCAGGCCCTTAAATCTTTCATAACTAAGCATGTTGCCTTCATTTATCATAAACTTCTCTCCCTGATTCTATTTATGACTTTACTTAATCATATTTCTTCAAATTCAATTCCTCCCTTATTCATCATAAAGCTACAGCAATATTGGTAATGCTTTCCACTATTTAAACATACACCTTTGAAATAGCTTTGTAACTGACATAAATATGACATAAAATCCTAAATATAATATAAAATGTAAAACAAACAAAAAAAAGATAGAGTTTTTCTCTACCTTTAAATCCTTTAATTATTTTTTTGATCAGACGAATTATTCTTTATGCAACAAATAATCATAAGCCATCAAAGCAGCTTTAGCACCATCTCCTGCGGCGATTACGATTTGTTTATCAGGACCATCTGTAATATCTCCAGCTGCATACACTCCTGAAATATTGGTTCTAGAACGGCAATCGACCATCAGTTCTTTTCTCTTATTCATCCTAACGATATCTTCTACGTACTCAGAATTGGGCTCTAAGCCAATTTCTACAAAAACCCCATCGATAGCCAGATCTTGAAGTTTTCCTGTCGTAATCTTACGGATCGTAATCTTTTCCACTACCTCATTACCATAAATTCCTTCTGATTCATAACCGATCATTTCAATAATATTGGTAGCAACTTTCATTTTTTCAAGAATAATAGGATCAGCAATGTAATGATCATTTCGTACCACTAAGTATACGGTATGTGCAATTTTGCTAAGTTCGAGAGCTGCTTGAACTGCTGAGTTACCACCCCCTATAACAGCTACCGCTTTATTGTCAAAAAAGGGGCCATCACAAGTGGCACAATAGCTAACCCCCCGCCCAGTGAACTCTTTCTCTCCTGGTATGTCTAGCCCCCTAGGCCTTTTACCTGTGGCTAGGATCACAGTTTTACTTTGATATTCCTTCTCTTCTGTCTTAACCAAAAATGTACCATCTTGATTCACTACAAAGCCATTTACTTCTTCGTATTGAATGGCAACGGCAAAACGTTTCACCTGTTCTTCAAATTTTCCCATTAGTTCTGGACCACTAATAAATTGATAACCCATATAATTTTCTATTTCTTTTGTCCACATGAGTTGTCCGCCAAATTCTTTTGTCAGTAGTAGCGTATTCATTTTTTTGCGAGCTGCATACACTGCGGCAGTCAGTCCGGCGGGTCCACCGCCTATAATAATCAAATCATACATATATTTTCATCCTTTACGTTTTTTCACTTTACAAAATGCAAATATAATAATAAAATTTTGTAAAATGTTATTATTATTCTCTTATCTAAATAATAACATAAATAGGAAGTGAGGTCTTCATTATTATGATAACACCAGAAGATATTTCTAGAATTAATGAGCTAGGACGAAAGCAAAAGGCAGGAACATTAACAGAAGAAGAGGTAGCGGAACAAGCCAAGTTGCGACGTTTGTATATCGATACGATTAAGGGTCATGTAAAAACCCATTGTGATGCACAGCAAGCCGCTAACCATGCCCACGGATGTTCTTGCGGCTGTGACCATAAACACTAGTTTCTAGTTTACAGGACAAATAAAAAAATGCCGAAAGCTGCTATCAGCCTTCGGCATTTTTTATTAGTTCTTCTTTTTAAAAGTTCTGCAATCTGTATCATCTGTTTTGGCAGCATTTGCTCCAAATACATCAATTTGGGATGCATTGCAGACATTGTTACCTTGCCAGTAACTACAGTTATTCACAAAGCACTCTACCTCAGGTGTAACTTGGGTACCATCCAGAAAGGCTGCAGATATAGTCCCGCCAATATTGGCATTATGCAGTGCTCCTATCATGTCCCCCATCGTCTTGCGATCATGAAAGGACTTACATTGCGTGTCTTTTACTTGTTCTGACTTTCCAGTTTCTTCTTCATTATAAATGCTAATTTTAGCTGCCATGCATTGATCACCAGGCATATAATGACTGCATTGATCCACGGTACACTTTACTATGGGATTCGGCATATAAAATCACTCCTTCTTGTACAATTTTTTCTGATTCCAGTATTTTTACAAAAACATCATAGCTGACAATCTACCTATTTATTTTCTGTATTAGTATCTTACCATGTTCATTTTTTTATCCGCAGGAATCATTTTCAAAAAATGGATTACTAAATATAAATCAATTGCAGAGCAATTCTTGCATCATAACCACATTCAGCGCAATACAAGATATGGACGCATTGATTTTCTATATCGCTTTCCATATAAGGGCTATAGGGTCCTATATAATTTTGCAGCGATCCACCATCTAGTAAAATTTCTCCGCAAATGGGACACTGATCTTTAATCACGTCTAAGCCATTGCAAGCAGGGCAAAGTTTATCCATTGTAAGACCTCACTCACTTTTTGTGTAGTATCACTCATTAATAAGCTCTACTAGTACATTTGTAAACTTTTAACCGATCTGAGCATATGATAAAACAAAATCACTCTACGTAAGAGGTGACAAAAATGCTGGTCATAGCTCACAATATGCTAGGAATTTTCACAATTATACTTGGAGTTATTATCTCCTTTATTGCTTGGCATGGTATCAGCAAAAATGCAAATCATTACAGTTATTTAAAAGGAAAAGCAATCAGTTTTTTCATATTATGCGCCAGCATCCTAGATTTATTGCAGCTGCTTTCTTATTCTGCAAATAATCCGGCTGATACGAGTTGGATTATGTATTGGATGATTGCTTGTATCTTGTGGGCTTGCGCTCTCTTATACACCATACGTCTTACACTAAAAACTCCTCAGCCTACTGATACGTTCTTGTTTTACACTGCAAGTTTATTACTAATAGGATTACTTACAGGGCTGCTTACTAATTTTAGCTTTACTTTTGACAAATTTGATACGTTGCCATCATTTCTCCATATCGACAATACAAATCATCCATTAGTTATTTCTACCTTATTGATAGCTATTAGTATTCATAGTATTTCACTTATTATTCTGCGCCGCAACTTCTCCCAATATATAACAGGTCATTATATCCAAATCGCTTTATTTTTTAGTATTCTGTCTAATTTAGCCTACCTTTCAGATGTTTCTATTCAAACTAATGTATTCGCTCACCTTTGTAAATGTTTTGCCTATTATTTTGTTCTGCGAGCTGTGTTCAAATTTGTTATCAAACATCCTTATGAACAATTGCTTCTATTTAAAGAACAATTAGAACAATTGGCTGTTAATAATGCCGAATTATATAAAAAATCAGAGCAGCAGCGAAATTTACTGGAAGATACGTTATCGAAAATCGGCACTATTATTTCTTCACAACTCAATGTAAAAGATACTCTTGATGCAATCGCTGATATGGTGACTGATTTAATGCACTCTCGGCAAAGTTTAATCGGTCTATTATGTACCAATCAAACTCATATTCAGGTAGTCGCGACCCACGGAATCAATACACCGCCAGCTGTTATTCCATTAAATCATTGTTTACGCGGGCAGGTGATAGTGCAGAATATAGCTCTTTCTATTAATGATCTATCCCAGCATCCTGATATACAAAAACCGCAGCTCATATTTTCCAGCATCCAATCCATGATTTGCGCACCTTTAATTCATGACGGTGAAGTCATTGGGATTATCGAAGCCTATTCTTCTGATCTTAATGCTTTTAATGAAAGCGATCTTCGATTTTTAACAGCTTTGGGTCGTCATGCTGGCACAGCCATCGCCAGCGCTATGCTTTTTGAAAAGACGAAGCTCCATCTTGAAGAGGAAAAATTTTTATCAGAAATATCTCAGACTACTTCTACAACCATTGATACCAATACGATCATTGAGCACTGTACTTCTCATGTAATGAAAGCACTTAATGCTGACGTAGCCGTCGGTATGCTTATTGATGCTGACAAAAAGAACTTCACTATTATCTCTTCAATTAATTTCAATTACAAACTGGTAAAAATGAATCTCGACTCTTATCCTGCATTGGCATCTTTACTCGCAACCTTTAGGCCCTGCATTACAGCCGCAAATACCTTTGCTCCCTTCGCTGAACTGTATGACCAAAATGCATCTAGGTATATGATGGTTTTGCCAATTGCTGTAGAACAAAATCTCCTGGGGTTAATACTCTTAGGCTGGCAGCATTTTATTGCCCCTGAGCGTTTAAATCGTATATCCTTTGCATTTTTAATGTCCCAACAAATCGCTCTTGGTTTGGAAAAAGCTCATTTATATAACCAAATAAAATTGATGGCTCTTTCTGACAGCCTCACAGGTCTAGCAAACCGACGAAATTTTGATATGTTTCTGACCATTGAGCTAAAACGTGCAGCTTCCTTAAAACGCCCATTAAGTTTAATTATGTTGGATCTTGATAAGTTTAAACGCTATAACGATTCTTTTGGGCATCTTACAGGTGACAAATTATTAAGTCAACTTGGCCAAATTCTCCAATATAATGTACGCAATATTGATTTGCCAGCACGCTATGGAGGCGAAGAGTTTAGCATTATTTTACCTGAATGCAGTAGTAATGAAGCAAAATTCCTTGGCGAAAAATTACGTGAAATCATCGAAAGTGAAAACTTTCCTGATGACGTTGGAACCACTACAGCAAAAATCACTGCCAGTTTAGGGATTGCCACTTATGATCCTGCTGTTTCTGCAATTCCTCCTAGCAGAGAAAAAATTATTGAGCTCGCCGACAAAGCACTCTATCAAGCCAAAAAAGAAGGCCGTAACCGTGTAATTACAAGTATTATCATTTCTTAATATAGAATCAAGTGACAAAACCTTAGCTAGCTGGCATAATAAAAAATTAGCAGCAGGAATATTCCTGCTGCTAATTTTTTATTATTTCTTGTCGGCATTTCTTATTTCGCAAACCAATAGACCGGCAAACCAACTACCGTAATACCAATAGCCACCATTGCATCCATTGGCTTGTTCATAAACATACTTGCAATAATATAGAACGCACCTAAAATAGCAATCATGGGTATAATTGGATAGCCAGGTACGCTATAAGAACGTTTAGCATTGGGATACCTTTTTCGAAGAATAAATACGGCAATAAACGCAGAAACATAAAAAGTCCACATTACAAACATCGCAATGTCAGTAAGGCTATCTGGATCCCAGAAAATCATTAAAGCAGTTGCCAGACTCGCTTCTAATAACATTGCATTTACTGGCGCTCCAACTGAAGCTGGAACTTTTGCCAATATAGAGGAAGCTGGCAATTGTTCATTCAATGCCATCGCATAAGGAACACGTCCATTGGTTAGAATATAGCCATTGAGAGCACCAAAAATAGATACCAAAATACCTATACTGATAATTTTGCCCCCCATCTCACCAAATAATAATCCAGCAGTAGTGCTGGCAGCCATTTTTCCTAATGCAGCAATTTCCGCAGCAGGCAATACATGCATAATCGCGATATTCATAGTAAGATATGCGATCATCACGATTCCAAGCCCAAAAACAATGGCTTTAGGCAATTGTTTCGCTGGATTTTTCATTTCTCCCGCTACGAAACTTACACCAACCCAACCATCATATGCCCATAACGTAGCTAAAATGGCTGCTCCCATGCCAAGAGGCGGAGTAACACCACTCGTCATGCCAAGAACTTGTCCATTTCCCTTCCATAAACCAAATATAACAATAAGTGCAATAGGAATTAATTTGCCAATGGTAGCAACGGTTTGAATAAAACCCCCATATTTAGTACCTAAACAATTGACACCAGTCATAAAAAATACACTACCCACTGCAATCGGTAACCTAAATTCTTCGCTAATGCCAAAAAAGGGCAATAGTAACGAAGAAAAATATAATCCAAGGGCTCCAATTGTTGCAGGTCCGTAAATTACCGTCTGCATCCAGCCATACAAATATGCCCACATCTTACCATATACTTCATTTAAGTATGTGTATAATCCTCCTGTTTTAGGAATTTGTACCCCTAATTCGGAAACTGTCAGCCCTGCAGCAAGTGTTATACTACCACCTAGTACCCAAGCCATAAGGGCCATTGTAGAATCACCAGCCGCTAAAATTACACTGCCGGATTTCATAAAAATCCCTGAGCCAATAACCATGCCAATTACTAATGCCATTGCTGGCATTAATCCTAAATTTTTCTGAAGATTGCTTTGTCCTTCTGCCACAACGATTACTCCTTCTTACGAATATTTTTCAGACTAAGCATCAGAATATCAAATTTTTTGCACAACTGCAATAGGAATTAGCGTAAAAATGGCTAATAATATGTAGTAATAGCATTTAGGAGGTATAATATGGATCATGCTACTTTAAAGATTAAGCCCCGCATTCTCTATCATGTAGCTAAAGCCGCCTGGGAAGGAACCTTATTTGATCGTCGAGAAGAAATTTGTACTATGGTATCAGAAGAATTTAAAGATAAACATACTCGCCGCCAAGTAGCCAACCAAATTCGTATTGCCATGGGATTAAATCCTCACAATGATGATCAAATTCTCAATGATTATGATGAAGAAGCTCTTATGGGCATGGGCAATGAATCCATTATCATTACCAATCCGGATGCTTGCCAATCCTGTCCTGCAGAGGAACGAAATTGTGAAAAAGCTTGTCCTTTGCAGGCCATCACTCGTGATGACTTTGGTAAGGTTTCTATAAACCAGGAAAAATGTCTGGGTGAAGGTCACTGTATCCAGGCATGTTCTTTTGGTGCCTTAGCAGAAAAATCTCAATTTGTCCCTCTTATTAACCTTTTAAAACAACATAGTCATCCTGTATATGCTTCCATCGCTCCTGCTTTTGCAGGACAGTTTGGTGCAGAAGTTACGCCAGGTAAATTGCGTTCTGCACTTTTAAAAATGGGTTTTACCGATGTTCTAGAAACTGCTTTATATGCTGATTTAATTACTATGAAAGAAGCCTTTGAATTTGATGAGCATGTAAAAACGGACCAAGACTTTATGTTTACCAGTTGTTGTTGTCCAGTATGGATTAAATTAATTGAAAATAAATTTCCCGATCTTATGGAACATATTTCCCCTTCCGTCTCACCAATGATCGCATCGGCTAGAGTTATTAAACAGTTTGAACCAGATGCAAAAGTGGTCTTTATCGGTCCATGCATCGCCAAAAAATCAGAAGCTCTGTTACCTGACTTAAAAGGAGCCATAGACTATGTGCTCACCTTTCAGGAGCTGGCTACTATTTTTGAAGCCATTAACATTCATCCTGCGGATCAGGAGGATCATGAAAAAGCAGTAGCCTCATGGGGAGGACGAGTCTATGCCTATACAGGAGGTGTAAGTGCTGCCGTAGCTACGACTTTAGAGAAATTGATTCCTCACAAAGTCCAAAAGCTAGTGTCCCTTAAAGTGGACGGTATTCCAGACTGCCAAAAGCTATTGGAACAGATTCGCAATGGTCAATTTACTGCTAATTTTATTGAAGGTATGGCTTGTAAAGGCGGTTGTGTTGGCGGACCGGGTCGCTTACTTCCCCCTGAAGAAGGACGAGAGCATGTTAAAAAATATGGTGCGATTGCTCTGGCTAATACACCTGTAGAAAACCCACAAGTTTATGCAATTCTAGCCCGTTTAGGCCACGAAAGCGGTATGCCTAGTCTATCAGGAAAAAGTCCTATGGCAGAATTATTGTCACGCAAATTGGTACAAGAATAAGATTATGTATTCTAGTACATTGCGTCACCTAAAAGCAATGTTAATTTTGCAGTCTTTTCCGCCTCACTGGTCGAAAAAATCCTCGCAAACTTATCCACTGTTTTAAATGACGCAATGTACTAGTTAATTTCTAATATCATGCTCTTGTTTACTGAATATTCTTTTTTGCATGCAATATACTAAAAAAAATTAAAAAATTTTAAAAAAATTTTAAAACAAATGACTAGCAAAAGCATGTGAAATAATGTAGAATTATAATTGATCAATCTTGTTACATATTTAACTAAGTAGTTCTGTAGTAAATTTCCAATACACTTTCTCTTACATAACTCTATATTTTGGAAAGTTACCACAATTACTACATTCAAAAAAAGGGGGATAATATGTCTAGAAAACCTGTACAAATTATGGAAACAGTATTACGCGATGGTCATCAATCACTTGCTGCTACTCGCATGCGCCTCACTGATATGCTGCCAGCTTTAGAACAACTTGATAACATGGGGTATTTTGCACTAGAAGCATGGGGTGGCGCTACTTTTGATAGTTGCTTACGTTTCTTAGGCGAAGATCCTTGGGAACGCTTACGCGTCCTAAAATCACATTTGAAAAAAACACCGATCTCTATGTTACTTAGAGGGCAAAATATTCTTGGGTATAACCACTATGCTGATGATGTTGTCACTGCTTTCGTTAAGAAAATGGTAGAAAACGGAGTTGGTGTTATTCGTGTATTCGATGCGCTAAACGACGTGCGTAATTTAGAAGTAGCCATGAAAGCTGCTAAAGAATCCGGCGCTCATGTACAAGGTGTATGTGTATATACGATTAGCCCTTATCACACTGTAGAAAGTTACATCAAATTAGCACAACAATTAGTAGAACGCGGCGCTGACTCTATCTGTATTAAGGACATGTCTGGTCTACTAAGACCTTACGTTGCATATGACTTGGTAAAAGCTCTGAAAGCTGATCCTAAAGTAGGCGTACCAATTCAACTGCATACTCACTATACTAGTGGTATGGGTTCTATGACTTACTTAAAAGCAATTGAAGCTGGTGTAGATGTTGTTGACTGCGCACTGTCCCCATTTGCTCTTGGTACTTCACAACCTTGTACTGAATCTATGATTGCAGCTTTAGAAGGTACTGAATATGATACTGGTCTTAAACGTAGCAATTTAAAAGATGTTGCTATTCATTTCGGAAATGTTAAGAAAAGCTTGGGCGCTGACTTTGGTCTTAAAACGTCCTTCGATGTCGACGCTAACGTTCTTGACTTCCAAATTCCTGGCGGTATGCTTTCCAACCTGTTCAATCAACTTAAAGAGCAGGGTATTGAACACAAATACCAAGAACTTTTGGAAGAAATGCCACGAGTACGTGCAGAACTTGGCTATCCTCCACTTGTTACTCCTACCAGCCAGATTGTTGGTTCTATGGCAACCTTCAATGTAATGCTTGGCGAACGTTATAAAATGGTTCCACGTGAAGTAAAAGACTTGGCACGTGGTAAATATGGTAAAACTCCTATGCCTGTTTCTGAAGAAGTTCGTGAGAAAATCATTGGCAACGAACCTATTATTGACTATCGTCCTGCTGATGATATTGCGCCGCAAATGGATCTTCTTACTAAGCAACTTGCTGAAAAAGGCTATCCAAATGCATCGATCGAAGATGTTTTATCCTATGCATTATTCCCTGAAGTAGCATTAAAATTCTTCGAAAAGAATCGTTAAGAAATGACATAGCAACGCCCCCTAACTTTTAAGTTAGGGGGCGTTTTTTTATAGTTCTACTCATGGAAACATGATTCTCCAATAAACTCTCGCAAAATGGAATTCATAGGAATTCCACAATCGTCAATACTTTGAAAATAAGTAAGGAATTTTAACAATCTTGTAGCCTCGGAATATGCTACTTGATCTGCTGTAATTTCTTTCAATAATGGTTCTGCATATTTCTTTAGAACCCCTAGTTCATAAATTAGTGCTGAATTAAACATAATATCTGCATCTTCTTGAAATGGGAAAATATTTCGCTCCTCGCCTCTTCTAACAGAGTGCCACATATTTAAAGTCGTTAAAGCATCATGAGACCTAAATTGATTATCTCTAACAATTCTTCTAATGAGCCGTCCATCAGTAGTAGGAATACGGTTATGATTATCAATGGATAATTGTGTTAACGCACTAATATAGATTTTCACTTTATGCTCTCTGGCAACAGCTGCCGTGAGCCTTTCATTGAGTCCATGAATTCCCTCAATAATAAGAGGTTGATCCTTTGTAATTTGAA
Source organism: Pelosinus baikalensis (assembly GCF_020819555.1). Taxonomy (NCBI): domain Bacteria; kingdom Bacillati; phylum Bacillota; class Negativicutes; order Selenomonadales; family Sporomusaceae; genus Pelosinus; species Pelosinus baikalensis. Next base: position 15,714 of record NZ_JAJHJB010000005.1, on the reverse strand, counting down.
TGATATTTCCCAGATACTCTCGTTGACCATTTATAAAATTAAAAGAAGGCACACTGACAGCCTCACCATCTAATATTTTACATAGATGCTCGTTAAAAAGCTCTAAATCAATAGCCTCAATCGCTTCAAAATCATAGGCGCCCTTTTCATCCTTAGGGGTTCTATCACGATCAACGAAATAATTATCTAGGGATAGTGCTACAGGCCGCATAGCATTTACCCTAAGCTGAACGGTTAAACGCTGAGCAAAGGTCGTTTTCCCTGATGAAGACGGACCTGCTACTAAAATTAATCTCACTTCTTTATGCTCAGCTACAAAATCGGCAATATGTGCTATTTTTTTCTCGTGCAGTGCTTCTGCAACTCTGATGATATCCTTAATCTTACCATTTTCCACGTATTCATTTAATGTGGCTACATAACCACACTCTAAGATGGCGCCCCAGCGTTCCGCCTCCAGGAATATTTCTGATAATTTATGTTGAGGTACAAAAGCAGGCAATCGATCAGGCGTTTCTTTTTCAGGGAAACGTAAGATAAAACCAGCCGCATGCTGTCTTAATTCAAAAATCTTCAAATGTCCTGTGCTAGGTGTCATCGTGCCATAAAAATAACCGTATGTATTGCCACAATAGTAAACCCGAACATTTTTACGGTTCAATTGCTGCAAATGCTTCACTTTTTCAGATTGCCCTGTGGCTTCAAATAAGGCTATTGCTTCCGCAATAGGAATACTCTTCATAGTTATGGGTCTATCTTCATTAATAATCTCTTGCATACGCCTTGTTATTAATTCTAGATGATTCATCGTAACCGTCTCACCAATATGCAGCTCGCAATATAAGCCCTTACTTAAGGAGTGTTCTACGGTTACTTCTCCTAATGGGAATAATTCAGATACGGCAGTAATCATTACAAAGGTCAAGCTACGCTGATAAACTTTAATACCTGAATCCGTATGTAAGTCTAAAAATTCAACGCTACAATCAGAGACTACTTTATACTGTAAATCTCTGATCTCATTGTCTACTCTGGCGGCTACAATTGGCGTAGCATATCGCTCCTGTATAACCTGACTGATATCTAACAAATTTGTTCCAGAATCATACAGGCCTATTTCACCATTTGCAAAAGAAAGGGTAATTTGCTTTTTTTTCATCAATCTGCCTCCCGTTTATACTTTATTATATACGAACAGTAAGGATCAACTTAACTTTTCATATCAATGAGCTTTTTTGACGTGTAAATCGACTACTAGCTCATTCTTACATATAATTATATTTTATCATAACTCTTCCTAATCCATAAAGATTGATAATTTTATTTATCCGATGACTAAACCGCTCTAAGAATCCCATCTTCGTAAGGCATCTAAGTCCTAAAGATAAAGAAGGCAAATAAGCATTAAATACTTATTTGCCAGCAATTATTTATGTATTTATTATGCCAACTAAAAAAAGATAGACATGACTTTATAAGCCAAGGCACTTACCAAAGCTGTGCAAGGAATTGTTAATACCCACGCCATGAGCATTTGCTGCGCTACACCCCAGTGAACTGCACTAATGCGTTTTGAAGTTCCTACCCCCATGATAGACCCTGAAACCACATGTGTTGTACTTACTGGCAAATGCAATAATGTTGCGCCAAAAATAATCAATGAAGAATTCAAATCCGAGGCAAAGCCACTAATCGGCTCCAATTTAAAAATCTTACTACCCATGGTACGAATAATTCTCCAACCACCTGCTGCCGTACCTAATCCCATAGCCGTAGCTGCTGATAACTTAACCCAGATAGGAACATCTAAGCTGGTTAAATAGCCTGTACTTACTAAGGTCAAAGTAATAATCCCCATAGCCTTTTGCGCATCATTTGATCCATGGGAAAAAGCCATCATGGCTGCTGTCAAAATTTGTGCCTTCTTAAATTTAGGATTAATACGCGATGGAGCTTTTCTGCCAAATATCCACAACAGAACTGTCATAACGGCAAATCCTGTAATCATGGCAATGACTGGAGAACAGATTAAGGCAGCAACAATTTTCAAAATGCCTTCTATTTTAAGTGCCTCATAGCCTGTAGAAACTAATACTGCACCAACGACTCCACCTACTAAAGCATGAGAGGAACTACTAGGAATCCCTTTCCACCAAGTTAGCAAATTCCAGAAAATTGCACCGATGATCGCCGCAATAATAATGTGCTGATTCACCATCTGCGCTGATTTTACCAGATCGCTGCCAATTGTCTTAGCAACGCCTGTACTATACATAGCACCGAGAAAGTTAAGCATAGCAGCCATCCATACTGCAACCCGTGGTGTTAATGCTCGTGTAGACACCGATGTGGCTATTGCATTAGCAGTATCATGAAATCCATTAATATAGTCAAAGGCTAATGCTAATAAAACGACAAAAATGATCAATGTATCAGGCATATTTCATAACCACGCCCCGCAATAAGTCTGCAATGTCTTCACAGTGGTCAAGGGCGTCCTCCATATGTTCCAATATTTCTTTCCATTTTATAACTTCGATTGGATCAGAGCAGGTTTCAAATAAAAGAGCTACTTCTCGTCGATAAATATTGTCACCTTGGGTTTCTAAGTCAGCAATTTTATGCGTGTGACTAAGGATTTTTTCTTGATTTCCTTTAATGTTCTTAAACAAAGTAAATACCGCTACCATTTCCTCGGTACAGTCCACTAGCACATTGGCTAATTGGACAGCTCCTGGTGCAGGTTTTCCAGCCTTATAGAGCACCATACGCTGCATTGTACCTTGTAGAAAATCCACAACATCATCTAACATCGTTGCCAAAGAATAAATATCCTCGCGATCAAGAGGTGTAATAAATGTCTGATTTAACTTATCAATGATTGCATCATTAATATCATCAGCTTTATGCTCAATATCAGAAATTTGCGCCATTTTCTGCTCAAGCTGCGTATACTCATTCATTACACTTTGAAGCACATAAGCCCCTTCCCGCAACACCATACTACTTTCTACAAATAACTTAAAAAATTCATCCTCTTTTGGTTTTAAGCCAAACATCTTTGAACCCCCATTTTTCAAAATTAGAAAAATTTAGTATACAAAATGAACCCAATAAAATTAGCCCAAAAATACTATATCATCAATAACGGAATAAAACAATGACCTACGTTATAGTAAACCATAAGTTTGATTTTTAAAAATAATGCAAATTTTATAATATTTCTTTTTTTATCGATTAAGATGAAATCAAGTACACAGGAAAAGAGGGTGAACCAAGAATGTGTTCACCCATCTTTGCTGGATTTACCTTTCCATCAGCCTACGTAATAAACGATAAGCTACCATAGAAACAGGCGCACGTTGAATTGCAAATCTCATTCCTAAAACAAAAATGATCACCGGTCCAATTACATGTATTATCCAAAACAAAGAACGAGGAAACTCTAAGACTGTATCATCAATACAATTTTTATGCTGTCGCCCCAAATTCATCTCCTCCTTTATTGTAGTATTCCCTTCTATACTACAATAAACAAATGGATAATAGTGTAATTGATGCTTTTATTGAACCGAAACTGCTTGGATCGCTTTAGCAAATTTACCAGCCATCCCAGTCATTTTCTCAGACGTTACCGCACATACTGCAATACGAATTCCTTTTGCTAAAGGTACGGCAAATATATGATCATCATGCAGTTTCTCACAAACCGCCTCAGGATTTTCAACAGGGACGGTAATAAAGAAACCAGCAATATAAGGAAGGATATGTAAATTAACTTCCTGCGCTTCACGCATAAAAATATCAGCTCGTTTGCGAATTAAGGCATAATATTCGCCGCGCTCTTGCTCTGTCTGTGCTAATAAACTCTTATCTTGATAAATATCAGCCAATAGTTTCATGGCACTATAGTTAATATTTGACCATGTAGCTCTACTTGTAAATTGATTAATGCTTTGAAACTCTGTAATTATTTCTTTATTGGAAGAAATGCCAATCATGACACCTGTCCTTTGACCATACATCGTAAATCCTTTTGACATACTGCAGGCCAAAATAGGCAATATATTAGCAGGTAAATTGCCAAATTTCTTTAAAAAAGAACGACAAGCATTCTTTTCGCCTGCATAATCAATATAAGCAATATCAATTAACGGAATAATATGTTTTGTAGTATCTTTAACACAGTCTTTAAAAAGATCTAATACCTGATCCCAATCACTGTCACTCAAACTAAATCCAGTTGGGTTATGAGCAGGAGTATTAATAATAATAACCAAGTTATTTTGCTTTGCGATTATCTCTCTTACCTTAGCACTAAATGCCCCAATATTAAACTTTTGCTGATCATCAAATAAAGTATAGGTATCCAATGTACGCAAGGCATCTTGACACAGTATTTTATAGGGTCCCCAATACCAATCAGAGGTTAAAATCATATCGCCAATCTCTGAATAATTCCAAATGGTATGATGGATAGCCCCAGTGCCCCCAGCAGTGGCTACGGCATCAATATAAGCCTCTGGCTTATGGTCCGCAAAGGTTAACTCTATCATCGCCGCTAGATAATCCGGCAAACCAGCAATTGGAGCATAGGGTATAATATGGTTGATTGAAAAATTTTTAAAAACTTTCTCAACCGTTGGTATGCAAGCTAACCTCTCTTGCTCATCCATAAAAGCACCGATGGTAGCATTGACGACCTTATTTTTGCCATACTGAGCAGCCGCTTTGGCAGCAGCAGCATTGGCGCCGAAAATTTTGTCTGTAGCACACTTTCCCTTTGCATGAGATGCAGCAACACTATAAGTCATTATTGTTCCCCCTTGAGATTGTTTTATTAGCCAAGTTGTTATCTAACAACTTGGCTAATAAATAAAATAAATTCTTTTTATGGCCTAATGTGTTTACTTTTCCGTAGTAGTTAAAAGTTCCTGCTTTAAAAATTATGTATACAAAGTTTTTTTATATTTTTTCTTTAGAAACTGCTGCATCGCAACTAATCTACTGCTTAAGGATACATTTTATGCAACATACGAGGAAATGGGATTGTTTCGCGAATATGTTCAAGACCGCATAACCAAGCAACAGTACGCTCAAGACCTAAACCAAACCCAGAATGTGGCACTGATCCATATTTTCGCAAGTCCAGATACCACTCAAAAGCTTCTATCGGTAAATGATGCTCTTCAACACGTTGTTTTAAGAGTTCAAGATCATCAATCCGCTGTCCACCGCCAATAATTTCGCCATATCCTTCCGGAGCCAGGAGGTCCGCACCGAGTACGACGTTGGGATCTTCCGGATCAGGCTTCATATAAAAGGCCTTAATTGAGGTTGGATAGCGATGTACAAAAACAGGTGAACCAAAATGATTTGAGATAATCGTTTCATGAGGTGCACCAAAGTCTTCTCCCCAAGTAAAATCTTCTCCTGCTTCTTTCAGTATTTCCACTGCCTCAGTATAAGATATACGTGGAAATGGCAATTGTATGTTTTTTAATTTTTCTACATCTCGGTCTAAAATGGTCAGTTCTCTCTTACAGCGTTCTAATACCCTTGTGATTACATAGTAGACCATTTCTTCCTGCAGCTTAATATTGTCATCCATGTCAAAATAAGCCATTTCAGCTTCCACCATCCAAAACTCCATCAAATGGCGGCGAGTTTTGGATTTTTCTGCACGAAAAGTGGGGCCAAAGCAATAGATTCTTCCTAATGCCATCGCATTTGCTTCGCTATATAATTGACCACTTTGTGACAAATACGCTTTTTCACCATGATAATCTAAGCCAAACAACGTGGAGGTTCCTTCACATGCTGACGGTGTAATAATCGGAGCATCTGCCAGAACAAAATCACGCTGGTAAAAGAAATCTCTAAAAGCATGTTCAATTTCTGATCGAATTCGGAGAATTGCCATCTGTCTAGGAGTGCGAATCCATAAATGACGACGCTCTAGTAAGAAATCTACCCCATGTTCTTTATGTGTAATTGGATATTCTTCTGCAATATTAATCACTTCAAAACCTGTAACTTGCATTTCATAACCACCTGCAGCCCGAGGTTCCTCTTTTACAATTCCCGTTACTGTTATCGAAGTTTCCTGTGTTAATGCTTTGGTTTTATCAAACAGTTCTTCTCCTATATTTTGTTTTACAATTACACATTGCAAAAGACCGCTACCGTCACGCAAAATCAAGAATTTTACTTTTCCTGAACCACGCTGATTATATAACCATCCTTGAATTGTGACTTCTTCGTCTAAATGTTTTCCCAGATTTTTTATCAATACGGTATTCAATATCTCCACTCCTTGTGATTCAATTCGCTGTTTAGGTATCATAATTACATTTACTATTAAGCTTAAAAAATCCTTCTATAAAGTAAAAAAGTATATGAAAAGATAAGCAGGTAAAAACCTGCTTATCTTTTCAGCCATATGAATGACTCTTATTTACCACTGAATTGCTGTTCTTGGGCCTGAATCATCTTGCGGACCATTTGACCACCTACACGGCCATTATCAGCAGAAGATAATGCACCTTTATAAGTGTTCTTATAGTCTTTAAGACCAATCTCAGCTGCTGTTTCTTCCTTTAATTGATCAAGCGCCTTTTGTGCGGCAGGGTTCACAGGTTTTTTACTCCTAGACATTACGCAACACCCTCCAATAAATTTATTTGTAGTGCCTGTTTATATATTGCCTATAATGAATCGAATACATACAATGAAATTTTTGGTTGAGATGCAAATCATACCCTTCATCAATAAATCTTATATAAAATTCAAGTTTTCAATCTTAGTTATGGAACATACCGTAGTAAAGCAACATAAAATAATAATAAAAATACTCTATATTTACATTTTAGTAAAGGAGGAGTTCCCATGAATACGAGCAATATTGAAATTTTAGGTATTACTTCTCAATCTGAGTTTCCAATTTGTCCTCCACATTATCCTTGCTCTCAAATTTGTCAAATAGATAAACTCTTTTTAGCTTGTCAGCATGATATTCAAAAAATACTCAAAGTAATTGTAACAATTACAATTTCCTCATTTAAAATTATTAATACTCCAATTGGCAAAAAAGTAGTCGTACATGGTTTTAAACATATAAAAGTGATTTCTGCTATCGATAACCATTGCTATTGTACCCACTCTGCTTGTTTTGATATTCCTTTTTGTCTTTTCATTAAATTAAAAGAATTCGATGCTGCCATTACCAAAATATGTACCATAGTGGAAGATGTTTCTGTTCAATGTTTGAAAAATCAATTTTTATTAGTGTCAAGTGTCATTTTCGCATGTCCTGTCTTTAAACCTAGTATCCCTAATTATCATCATGAAAACGATAAAAATTGTAATTGCAATAAACCATCTCATGATTGCTCAGATATTCCCATTTATTCTAAGCAATGTGGATGCAACGAAATCGATCCTCTCTATTCTAATCAGAAATCTAACCTTTACGAAAAACAAAACCACCATCCGTCTTGCCCACTATGCCAAAATCATCCTACTGAAGCCTATCATACCTATCAAAACTTCCACGATGATCGATAAGCACTTGGCAGATAGTCTCACTACAAATTATTGTTTCCAAAATATACAATAAAAAAAAGAGGTTGGAAACTACCTCTTTTTTTTATACTTAATTATTGTCTTTTTGGTAACCAAATGTCATCCTTATTGATATGATATTATAAATCACTTAGGTCGAATTTTTCGCATCTGAAGACTAGCCAAAATCATTATAGATTTTTAGTATACCGCAATTTTCAGTTACCCTAAGAATAGCAACTCTAAATCAAGGAGGAATGTATCATATGGTATGCAAAAAAAGTACACAAATTGCAGTAAATGGCTCATTACCTCTTCCAAGCCACACACCAGATATTGACTTTTTACTTCGTGTGACTTCTACTCCAGTCATAAAAAAAACAATTATCTTAGATAAGCAAATCAGTTTTTCTGGTCATGTAAATATTTGCATAGAATTTGTATCATCCAATTTTGACTCCACACAAACAGTCCATTTCATCTCCTTTGAAACTCCATTTATTGCTCTTATTAATCATTGTTGCGCAAAAGCCGGTATGGATTGCCAATTAAAGGCTTCTATTAAACATCAAGAATTTCAACTTATCAATGGTAGGTGCATTAATAAATTAATTGTTATAAAAGTTTGTGTAATCAAACTTAGTAAATCCTGTATTAATTCCAATTCCCACTGCTCCGAACCAAATCTGACTGTACTATGCACACCCGAAAAAATTAACCCCTGCCGCACTACGGTCTATCCTGCAACACATCCCATGACACCTATGGATGATTTGCATGATATGCCTCCCTTCAGCAATTTTCATACTCCGTCTTCCCAGCAATTAGAACCATCCGATCCTACAAATGCCTACAAAGAACGTGACAACCTATCCTCTTATCATACCAGCGAATGCCAAGTCGACCAAGAATAATTTTTTAAGAACGATTTGCTACATACAAGATACTTCTTTCATTAGGTAAAAAAAACTGTTCCAGCTAACTGGAACAGTAAACCCTTATTTTTATTCTACAGTAATGGCTTGAGAACTTTCCCACAAACCATGAATATTACAGTACGAAGTCGCTAGTAACGTACCTGAACCATTAAGCTTTATAATAGCTTTCGTTGTAGGCTCAGCATATACTGGTCCTTTATTTGCGCCGTCCGTAGACTCACCATGCACATTAAATTCAGAAGCTGCAACTTCAAAGATAAATTTGCTATTATCAGGTTTAAAATATAATTTAATCCAACGAATATGATGTTCAGTAGTATTTGGATGAGCAATTTCCTTCCCTACCGAAAGCTCTACAGCGAAACTTTCACCTGATTTTACTTTCTCTGGAGCCTCAATAACTGGAGCGTGTTTTTCAGTTTTCCAATCAGCACTTTGAATTACATCAGAAATTTTCATAAATCAAAAACCCTCCTTTTATTTTTAGTTTTAGTATGTCTTACTACTATTACATATATTTGCTAATAAATCAAAAATCCCTTTTATTTTATATTTTTTTACTATAATTTGTTCATGTGGCATTGTCAAAACAAGTCCACATGAACATTACGCACTAATTTCGTTTCTACATTGTCCCATTCCACTGGATCATCGAACTCAAAGGGTATTAAAGAAAGGGAAGTATCACAATCAAACGTAGCTTTAAGAATCTGTAGGGCAGCTAAGCCATTAGCAGCATTACAAGCAGCTTCTAATATCGAACGATCCAATTTACTGGTAAATAAACATTCTGTGTTTCTGCCGTCCTTTGACATACCATAAATATATCCTATACCAAAGGATGGTATATGAGCATAGATTAAAGACATTACTCTCATGGAAATGGCTGCACATAATTCAAAATACTGTTTATTAATTGTACGTATTTCCTTTTCCTGAAAACTAGGTCTTCCTGATGACTGCAAAGAGCAAATTTGCGTAGGAATAATAGATTTTGGCGGCAGCCAGATCTTTACCGAAGGAATATTCATATATATAGCAATATCTGCACTTACATGAAAAGGAAAGGGAGCTGCTGTCAACACCTGATCAATTTTTGCAAAAATAGCAGCAATATCTCCTGCTAATAAACGTTCAATTGCTTTAATTCGCTCATCTTCCTCATGCTCATGTTTCTCTTTTTCTTCTTTAATTAATTGTTCTTCATTTTCAATCCAATCATCAATTTCTTTTTGCTTTTCTAATACAATACGCTCAATCTCCTGATGACGCTTTTGCAGCAACATAACTACTAATACCAGCAACGTAACTACACCAATTCCAGATATCCATAATGCAATCACATTACTACTGGCAAGCAAAACAAATAAAAAAATTAATAATAAACCTGTATGCATGATAATAGGCATAACAAATTTACGTTCTTCTTCAACTCTTACTTTCTCCAGTACACCAGAACAATCAGGCACCGTTCGTTCTTTCCATGGATTTCTAACCCTCAATGAGGTATAATCAACTTCTTCATAATCTAACTTACTAATTCCAATCAATGCATTTTCTACCGATTGAGAATACTCGTATTCTTGGCGCCAACGCTCCATCTGATCTACATGACGAAAATATAATTCATCAACATAGACTTTACCCTTATCTTGTCTTGCACCAGGCTGTATTCGTACGCCCTGGTCATCTTTTTTTCTAGCCATTCTATTTACACCTCTCAGCTAAATCCCATACAGCATTCACATTATAGATATTTTTTCCTATCCTCTATTGTAAACTAAAGATCTACATCTGCCCAGTTATTTTTATAAAATAATAGACAAGCAGTATATTTTATGGTACATTTTAATAAAATAACCTTTAAGTTAGTCCAGAGAGGCTAATAAGGTACACAATGATATGGCTTTAAATAGGCCTGTCCTGTATTGACCTTAAGACTCTTGCTCTGGTAAGAGTCTTTTTTATTGTGTGCTAAGGTACTATTAAGGAGGATTATATGAATACACGTATCATTCAAGTTGAAGAAAAATTGCCCCTGCTCCAATTATTTCCCCTCAGCCTACAACATTTATTTGCTATGTTTGGTGCTACTGTACTAGTTCCTATTTTATTTAAGGTGAATCCTGCAACCATTCTACTGTTTAATGGTATTGGTACACTCTTATACCTTTTTATCTGCAAAGGTAAAATTCCTGCCTATTTAGGTTCTAGTTTTGCTTTTATTTCACCTGTCTTTATTGTCCTGCCCCAATATGGTTATAATGCAGCCCTCGGTGGCTTTATTGCTGCTGGCGTCGTATTTTCTCTCGTATCATTTCTAATTGGCATCATTGGTACGAAATGGATTGATACGGTCTTCCCACCTGCCGCTATGGGCGCTATTGTTGCTGTAATTGGATTAGAGCTAGCACCTGTTGCTGCTGATATGGCAGGTCTTACAGCCAAAACACTCGATCCTCATGTCATTACAGTCTCACTGTTTACGTTAGCGGTTACAATCATAGGTTCCATCATGTTCCGTGGTTTCTTAGCTATCATTCCAATTCTGATCGGTGTACTTGCTGGTTATATAGCAGCCTTCCTGCTTGGATTGGTCGATTTAAGCATTATAGCTGCCACTCCTTGGTTTGCTGCTCCCACCATATATTCTCCTGAGTTCAACTTTAATGCAATTGCAATTATTTTACCTGCAGCATTAGTCGTAATCGCTGAGCATATTGGGCATCTCGTAGTAACTGGAAATATCGTAGGTCGGGATTTAACACAGAATCCAGGACTGCACCGTTCATTATTCGGCAATGGTTTATCCACTATCGTTTCAGGATTCTTCGGCTCTACTCCCAACACTACTTATGGTGAAAATATTGGTGTAATGGCGATTACTAAAGTGTATAGTGTACAAGTTATTGGTGGTGCTGCCATCCTCGCGATTGTTCTTTCTTTCGTTGGCAAGCTAGCTGCTGCCATTCAAAGTATTCCAGTACCTGTAATGGGTGGAGTCTCCCTATTATTGTTCGGTGTCATTGCGGCTTCCGGAATACGTATACTTGTAGAATCAAAAGTAGATTACAGTCGTTCCCGAAATCTCATTTTAACTTCTATCGTATTAATTCTGGGTATTAGCGGAGCCAGTATTACAATCGGCACCGTCACCATGAAAGGTATGGCCTTAGCCACTATCGTCTCCATCTTTCTTAGTTTAAGCTTTAAAGCACTAGACCTTCTGGGATTAACAAATGATAAAATTTGAAAACTCTCCTTTGAAAGTTAATCGTTCATAAAAAAACTTCCGCAAAAGCGGAAGTTTTTTTATGAACGAAAATTAACAAACTGAAGAGCAATCTTAAAATCACCTTGTTTCAGATGGGCAATTGCATTTTGCAGATCATCTTTATTTTTACCTGATACGCGTACTTGATCATCCATCAGCTGAGCTTGTACTTTTATTTTACTATTTTTAAGGGAAGAAATCACGTCTTTCGCATTCTCTTTGTCAATGCCTTTTTTTATTTTGATAATCTGACGGGCTGTGCCACTAAAAGCGGCTTCCACTTTTCCATAATCTAAGTTTTTTAATGAGATTCCTCTCTTAATAACTTTTGCTTGTAAAATCTCTACTACATTCTTCAGTTTGTAATCATCATCAGCAGTCACTTTGATATCAATACCCTCTAAAGTTACAGAAGCCTTGCTGCCACGAAAATCAAATCGTTGGCTGATTTCTTTCGTTGTCTGATTCACTGCATTATCGACTTCTTGCATATCAACCTCTGAAACCACATCGAAGGAACAATCTTTAGCCATAGTATGACCTCCATTTTTATATTTATATTTATATTTATATTTATTTTTTAATTGCTATGTGAATCGTTTTACGCATCACAACATAAACGAAGGCAAAAACACCGCCTATCGTGAAGAAAAAAGCTGCTGGCTTAACCATAAGAATTTCGGAACTACCAACCAGACTAAATAATAAAGCCGCCATATAGGCCAAAAAAAACTCACCATATCGAGAACTATTGTTCCTAGGCGCAATAAATAACCATACAAGAAAACCATACATGATAATATTACTATTCTTCATTATTTCCAAAAAAATCACCTCATTAGTAAGCACTTAACACTTATAAATTCGAAACGAACGTTTTTTTTCCTGCATATTTTACAATAATATTTATTTTACGCAAAATTTTAAATTTTAAATAGAAATATATCCCACAATAACCAAAATAATACCTTGAATCAAAAAATAATTCGTATATTTTGCAAAAAAGTCTTATAAATTCTTGAAAAAAAGTTTACTGGCAGTATCATTATGTCTCTGTTCTTCATATGATGTATCATATACTCCAAGAAAATATCAATAAAGGAGGCTATCAAAGTTATGGATGGCAAATATCCACATTGGTATCATGAAGAAATGGACCCATGCTGTGACTACATGGACAAAAAGATGATGCCCCAAGAATGTTGCACCTCAGCTAAACCATACTCATATCCTGATAATTCGTTTAAAGATCGCCTATTATGTATGTTAGGTGATGATGTAATATTCTCCGTTGACGCGCGCCTTTGTCACCAAGATTCTTTTTGTGGCTCGCTCTGCTATGTAGGCTGCGATTTCATTATTGTAAATGTTTGTATGCGCAAAAGACCACTTTCTATGATGATACCGATCAAAATGATCCGTTTTATTGGTCCTAAATCACATCGTTAATAAAAAAATCTAGCTAATCCCTCACCTTCCATTCGCTTATCGCATACTATGTGGCAAAAGTCGCTGTTTTAAGGAGGTTACCCTGTTGAAAAGAACCCAGAGTCGAAAACCTATGTCAATGGACTTAGAGCATATGCGTATGCTTCATACAGAAGCGATTGAACAACTGGATTTAATGTATACTACATTAGAAGCAGCTGAGCAAGCCACAGATACTACTCGTGATAGTCTTGATGATATCTCTGTAAATCACTGGGATGCCTACATGGATATTATTCAGATAATTTAATATCAATATAGGAAAATATCCATCCTTGTGTAAGGCATATTTCATAGAAAGAAACACTCCTTTATCTTCAAATCATCTTTTATCTTTTAAAAGTTTCCTTTACTATATCATAGAAGGAAATCCATAAGTGATATGCAGAAAACTCCCTAGCTTAGAACTAGGGAGTTTTATTATTTCCGTTCCATAAACCACTTGCCTTCGTTATCATATAAATAGACCTGCTTGCCCATGATATTACAGGTGTATCTTATACCAACACCACCACCTTTTAAAGATGCAGCCTGGCGCACATCTATAAGACGATCCACTTCAAAGACTCTGCCATCTTCCCATTTGATTGACAGCGGTCTAACATTACCGTATATATCATGTTTGGCCGTGACTTCTACAAAGACTTTACTATTCATACCTTTCACCTACTATTTAAAATATGAAATTGGGTGTATAACGTGATCCTGCTCAGGATTAAATCCAGTAAGATGCCGATCCAGCAGCATTGCACAACGTTGAACACTATAATGACCAAAACGTTTATGTAACGAATCTACCGTACCTGCCAATATTTCCGCATCCAAGTTGCTATTATCAAACAAATCAAGCTGCACATGCCTATCAGCTGTCACTAGATCAGAACCACGCACGCCAAGACTACGAATTGGAGTCTCCCATCGGTAATTTACTTTAAATAGTTCCATCGCCTTATTAGCAATATCATTAGATAAAAATGTCGGACCCGACAACTTGCCTTGTCTCTCAAAGGATATAAGGTCATTACCCCTTACACTGATAGATACCGTTTTACATTTAAAACCATGCTTACGTAGACGTGCTGCCACACTCTCTGCCAGCACATAAATGATTAGTTTGACGTCTTGATTATTGACTAGATCTCTTGGAGTTGTAGTACTGTTACCAACGGATTTAATGATACTGCTCTCACTAGTCTGCCGCACCGTCGCCAAATCAAGTCCATTTGCAAAGTGCCAGAGCGTTTCTCCCCATACTCCTAATAATAGCTTCAGGTCACTTATATCACGTTTAGCAAGATCTCCAATTGTGTATATAGCACGGTTCTGGAGCTTGCGCCTAGTAGAGCGACCAACATACAACAACTCGCCAACAGGTAGTGGCCAAACTTTTTCATGAAAATTATCTGGCGTTATAACCGTAGTAGCATCTGGCTTCTTCATGTCACTACCAAGCTTTGCAAATATCTTATTCCATGATACACCAACTGATCCTGTGAGGCCTAGCTCATCTCGCAAGCGTTGCCTGATTTGATCCGCAATATCTTGGCCAGTACCAAATATTTGTTCTGTACCAGTGACGTCAATCCAGCCTTCATCAATTCCATAAGGCTCAATTTTATCACTATAATCCGCATATATTTCTCGCGCTAGCCGTGAAAACCGTAAATACTTTTGAAAATCTGCTCGTACCAACACTAAGCCAGGGCACTTTTGTTTTGCCTCCCAAATTGCATCTCCTGTTTTGACTCCTAGAGCCTTTGCAAGATAATTTTTGGCTAGAATGATACCGTGGCGCGCTTCAGCATCACCACAAACAACAACAGGCTTATCGCGGATCTCTGGATTGTATAAGCACTCCACACTTGCGTAATAGTTATTCAGATCGACATGCAAGATCGTACGACGCATGATAATTTCACCACCCGCAAACAGAACATATGTTTGGTTAAATTATAGAGTTTTCACAGGAGGAAAACAAGTTGTAAATGTTCCCAAATAAAAAAGCCGCCTCACTCGAAGTGATATGCTCCCCTTGCAATAGACAGTTTTATTATTTCAACTGTCTATTGCAAGGGGATATCAAAAGCAAGACGGCTAAACTTTAATCGACACTTGCAACGAACATATAGGTTTGACTTTCCGTTAAATTGTTAAAGACCTGAGACGCTTGACCGGACAAAACAATTGTTTCTTTTAAACCATCATAGCTATACATTACAAGCTTATGCGCCCATGTTGGAATATTATTCACCGTAAAAGTAGTTCCATAATGATCCGACCAGTACTTTCTGTTTTGCCATACCCACATCTTCTTTCCATTCCCTGTAAGTTCATACTCCCCTTTTGTCTTTGGAGAACGATAATACATCCTCATACCATCCGTCAATTCCAGAGCAAGTTTATAAGTCTGCCCGACCTTGGTGAGAGTATAAGGAGACATCTGTGTGCACA
>NZ_JAJHJB010000059.1:0-17161 GCF_020819555.1 Pelosinus baikalensis | reverse complement strand
TTATAATGCATTCCGTCCAGCGTTTTGGTCCGGCTACAGTTATGGAGACTGAACCCGAAAAAGTATTTAAGGGACTGGTCGCTTTTTTTTCCGAACGTATTAAAGCGCTTCAAAATTCAGGTATTCCATTGGAACGAATGATTTTGGATCCGGGAATGGGATTTTTCTTAGGATCTAATCCGGAATCTTCAATTTACGTTTTAAAAAATATAAAACAATTGAAAGAGTATTTTGATTTACCAATTCTTGTTGGAGTTTCTCGAAAATCATTTTTAGGTAACATCACCAATCGCAAAGTAAACGAGAGAGGACCAGCTACTTTAGGAGCAGAAATTTATTTAAGTTATATGGGTGTAGACTATATCCGCACGCATGATGTACGTGCTTTGAACGATGCACTAAAAGTGATTAACACATTCATCTGATTTCAATTAAAATAAATCCCAAGAAATATTGGTTGGTGTAAAGTTTTCAACTTTGATTAGACTGATTGAAGCGGGAGAGATTTAACCGTTTCATTAAAATCTTTTCGTTCCTCCTCTCAGAGCGTTTTAAAAGCAGAAATCGGCTACGCATAAGGCTTTTGCGCTCAGTATCACTAAGGCTAGGCCTGATCTTCCTGACGGTTTCTAGAGCCACATTAGCGCGATAAAAGAATGTTTTCGCTTTTAAAAACATATGGATGGGGCCGCATGTTCGTACAAAAACCGTTCACCCTTTATGAAAACGTGGGGATTTGATAATGGAGCATACTTCGATTGGATCAACAATCGTGAATTTGACGGAGGTGCTTTTTATCAGCGATTAAAGCAGGCATATAAGATGGGGGTCCCTTACATAGCGGTATGTCCGGATATGGTAGCACAAGGGGAAGATCGCCTAGCATTTCCGTTAAGTTACTGGCGTTTTGTATTTAATCATGATTGGCCTTGGTATCTAGCGGTACAAGACGGGATGACACTAGAAATGGTAGAGCCTCATTTAAAAAAAATTGCTGGAATATTCTTAGGCGGTACTAATGAGTTTAAATTTACAGCTCCTATATGGTCTGAATTGGCACATAAACACGGCAAAAAGCTTCATTACGCTAGAACTGGCAATTTACGTAAAAGCAAACTAGCTTTTGCCGCCGGTGCAGATAGTCTTGATAGCACCATACCGCTATGATCTATGAAACAGTTTTATAATGTAATTGGAGGGCGATAATTATGGATGCTTCTGTTTTAAACTTTTACGATACCTTGGCAGAAGATTATGACCTGCTATTCATAAATTGGCGGGAAAGTGTCATTTCGCAAGGAAAAATATTAGACACAGTAATTACGCAAGAGCTACGTAAAAAAACGGTATCAATCCTGGATTGTTCCTGTGGTATCGGCACTCAAGCTATTGGCCTTGCTAACTGCGGACATACTATGGCTGCGTTTGACTTAAGTCCTCTTGCTATTGAGAGAGCGAAGAAAGAGGCAAAAATGCTTGGGGTTTCGATAGATTTCAAGGTTGATGATTTTTGCAAGATGGAAAATGTGAAGGACTGTTTTGATGCAGCTCTTTCGTGTGATAATGCCGTGCCGCATCTTTTACATGATGATGATTTACATTTGATGCTCGCAAACATGTGGAGAGTATTAAATCCCGGGGGACTACTTTTATTGTCGATAAGAGATTATGACCAAATTCGTAAGAATCGGCCCAAAGCTACAGAACCCCGGTTTCTTGACGGGAATAGAATCACGTTTCAAATCTGGGAATGGGAGAAAGCGGGAAACGTATATGAGGTTAATCAATTTATTATGAAATGTATTGAAGGGCAGTGGCTTACCACCTGCGCTAAAACAAAGTACCGGGCGCTTCTTCGCCATGAGCTGACAACATCATTAGCTAAAGCAGGGTTTTCCGGTGTTAAGTGGCTTATGCCAGAGCAGAGTGAGTACTATCAGCCAATAGTACTTGCACGAAAATTTCTGTAAAGTGCGTGAACGTTCTTGGGAGTCACTGGACGCATCTGCATAATGCTAAAAGTCTATGAAAGGATTATGTTAAACATGAGTGCTAAATTTCTTTCGGGACAACCAATTGCTGACTATGTTTTAGAAGAAGTCCGTCGTGATGTTGAGTTATTAAAGCAATCCGGAATTAATTCCGGACTTGGGACAATTCTGGTTGGAAATGACTCAGCAAGTTTGAGCTATGTGAAAAAGAAACACGAAACCTGTAAATCTTTAGGGATACAATCATTTCATATTGGTATTCCCAATAATGGAACCCAACAAGAATTACTTGATGCGGTTAGCGAATTTAATCAAAATCCCAATGTCCACGGTTTTCTAATCCAAAATCCGGTGCCCAAAGGATTTGACTTTAATAAAGCCCTTGAATTAATCGATCCGGCTAAAGATGCCGATGGGCTTCATCCATATAATCTGGGGAAATTGGTTTTGCAAGAGGATGGGCCCATACCTTGTACCCCTGCGGGAATATTAGAGATTTTGGAATATTATAATCTTGATATCCAAGGAAAAGAAGTAGTAATCATTGGACGAGGAACGACATTGGGTAGACCTTTATCTTTGTTGCTATCGATGAAAAGAAAGAATGCGAATGCCGTTGTTACAGTTCTGCACAGCGGTGTAAGTGATGTTGCTAAGTTTACTTTGAGAGCGGATGTAATCATTAGCGCCATAGGGGTGCCAAGTTTTGTGAAACCGGAAATGGTGAAATCGGGAGCGATTGTATTAAGTGGTGGCATTTCGTGGGATGGTAAGAAATTACTGCCAGATGTCGATGAAAGTGTCGCCGAGGTGGCAGGTTGGATTACACCAAGAATTGGTGGTGTTGGTCCTACAACTGTAGCAATGTTATTCCGCAATACGCTTAATCTCGCAAAAAAACAATGTTTACCAAAATGCAACTTAAATTGATAAAAAAATACGTTATGATAAATTTATACAAGAGGTTCCAATTTCACCTATATGAGAGGAGAGTTTTTTGTGAAAATATCTACCCCCAAAATATTAGGAGTTGTAAATATTACTGAGGACAGTTTCTCGGATGGCGGTCTTTATCTTGATACAAACAAGGCTTTAGAAAAATCTCTTCAGCTTGTGGAAGATGCGCTGATATCATTGATCTAGGGGCCGCTTCCAGTAATGCTGAAACAAAAGAAGTGAAGCCGCAAGAAGAGATTAATCGTCTAAAACCGGTCATCAATTCTTTGCTATCGCAAGATATTCCGATTTCGGTAGACACTTTTAATCCTGAAGTTCAAAAATATGCTTTAAAGAATAATGTTCATTATATAAATGATATCCAAGGGTTTCCTCATGCTGAAATTTATTCTGATTTGGCAGAATCTAATTGTAAACTTATTATAATGCATTCCGTCCAGCGTTTTGGTCCGGCTACAGTTATGGAGACTGAACCTGAAAAAGTATTTAAGGGAATGGTCGCTTTTTTTATCGAACGTATTAAAGCACTTCAAAATTCAGGTATTCCATTGGAACGAATGATTTTGGATCCGGGAATGGGATTTTTCTTAGGATCTAATCCGGAATCTTCAATTTATGTTTTAAAAAATATAAAACAATTGAAGGAATGTTTTAATTTACCAATTCTTGTTGGAGTTTCTCGAAAATCATTTTTAGGTAACATCACCAATCGCAAAGTGAATGAGAGAGGGCCAGCTACTTTAGGAGCAGAAATTTATTTAAGTTATATGGGCGTAGACTATATCCGTACGCATGATGTACGTGCTTTGAACGATGCGCTAAAAGTGATTAACACGTTAATCTAATGTGAATACATGAAAAGGAGTAATCGCGTGAATGTTACGATAGATTTACACAGGAAGAGAACAGAAGAACAACACACGATAGAAAAAAACGTTTCAAATGTTCAAATTCGGCAAGGGAGCTTTCCGAAAACTTCCTTTTGTATCGGGAAACGAAATGGAAAATAAGTAAAGGCTTGGTAAAGAGTCTTTGCATTTGCTTTTTTCTCCTAGATTGGAACACTGTGTATTTATTATTTTCGAATTAAGGATGAGGTTATGGATAAACAACAAAGATTGGAAGGTAAAAAAGATCTGGTAAATTAAAAGGTATGGATGGTTGTGAATAGACAAATCTAAATGAATGGAGGAGATGCCATGACAAACGATGCAACAATCTCAAGATTCAATAAGGGAAGCGAACATTATCAAACCGATTCCATTAAATACAGAAAACTTTCCGCCGATAGTGTCTCACAATTGGCGGCGCCTGCTTCAACCGATGTCATACTGGACATCGGTTGTGGAACCGGGACCCAGTTAATCGAATTAGCAGGGATGATCAAAAGGGGTATAGGAATCGATATAAGTTCTGGAATGGTTCAAAAGGCCAACGATCAATTAAAAAAGGCCGTCATACTGACAAACAACTGCACTATTATAGACAGTGGCTGAGAGACAATATCTTTACATTTTAATTATAATGGGAGATTGAGCTAATTCGTTTTCTTTATATTATACAAACGAAAACAATCATATAAATGTCAATAGGTTTTGGACCATCAACCGCTCCGCATCCCTGCGGGTGACGCTGCAGCCGTCTGAGGTATTGACCTGTCTATTACTTCATACCTTAAACTCTCCATTAAAAACTTTCTATTATAGCGAGTTTAAACAAGGCCCACAGGGGAGTGGAATGTATGAAAAGGAATATTCTATGGATTCGATCGTTTTATTGGTTGGGAGCCATTCTGGATGCGCGTGCAGGAATGGGGCAGACCGGAAACCACTTGAGAGGAGAGGCGTTATCCTGCTAACCATATTTCCAGTAGTTATGTTCCTGCTGATAAACATTGCACACATAGTTTCAACAGGATTTGATTCAGTTTCTAATCAATTTATATCGCTGTGTTCGGCGTTGTTTAACCCAACTACTATGTCGGTAATACCGATTGTCGTTGGAAAAAGCGGTCTTCAACGGGCCAATGCGTTGAGTCAAATGGTAGCAGGGGCGGTGGCATAATTGGTCCGTTATTAGGAGCTTCCAGCGTAGCTATGCTGGGTTATATGGGAGTACTTATATTTAATGGCTGTTCCTATATCATATCGGGGATTGCTGAAAGTTTTTATTTTTCAGCCTGATGCAAGGTTCGGTTAAAAGAGTCTGACATGTTATAAAAGCTGCTTGCAACAGGGTATTCAATTGTGGTATATTTATCAAAATTGAATTTATACAATTGCTATGAAAGGGATAATGCGCTACTGATTTCCCCCACAGAGAGCCGGAATTGCTGAAACCCGGCGGGAGTAAAGTGCAAAATGCCACCCTTGAGCTGTTGGCTGAAAAAGATTATTCTCGTAAGCTAAACCGTATCCTGGCGTTAACAGGAAAAAGTGAGCCATTAAGAGGCTAATTTAGGTGGTACCGCGGGTTAAATCTCGTCCTTGCTTTAGGACGGGATTTTTTATTTTGGTTTAGAAATAAAAGTATATGCTAGCGAACTAAGAAAGGAGAGAGGGTGAAATGAAAGCACCTAATTATTTATCAAACATATGGAAAATCAAAGCAATCCGTATGTTCTCATGGATGCACTTTTTTGCCGCAGTTCTTGTTCCTTTTTACACGGAGTGGGCCAACTTAAAACTTTCACAAGTATTGTTCATAAATTCCTGGTTTATGTTTTGGAATTTCGTACTCGAAGTACCTACCGGTACTGTTGCTGATTTTTTAGGGCGGAAGGTCTCGCTGGCAATGGGAGGTATTGCTGCAGTGATTGCGGCAGCAGTATATATCGGCAAACCTGATTTTTATACCTTTCTGGCTGCTGAATTCATTTTTGCTATCGCATACACCTTGCAGTCAGGCGCTGATGAAGCGCTGGCCTATGACAGCCTGAAAGCCTGTAATCAGGAAGAACAGTCCAAACGGATACTATCCAGCATGGAATCTTGCAAGTTGACAGGAATCATTATCGGAACAATTATCGGTGGTTTCATCGCCAAATTTGGCTATGATGCACCGATGCGCTATTACATGATTCCTGCATTTATTTCTTTTTTAATCGCTCTGTCGCTAAAGGAACCGCCTTTCAAGGAAAATAGTATGGGGCGGATCTCTTATTTTACCATCTTGAAAGAAGGCGGGAGTTATTTCCTTAAGAATAAAGTTCTTTTACTGCTTACTGCCGAACTAACACTAACAAACGCCTTAGCCTGGGGCATCATATGGCTTTTTCAGCCATTGCTTGCAAATGCAGGATTAGCTGTTACTTACTACGGCTTTATCCATGCCGGAGCATGCCTTGGACCAATCGTCTTGCTATCCAATGTAGATAAAATAGAAAGTTTTATCGGGCCCAAACGTCTCCTGCTGTTATATGCTACAATTATTACAGGATGCTCCTTTATGTTATTAGCTTTTACAAATTATCTGCCGCTTGTTATTACAGGCATTATACTGGGATTTACTTTCTGCGTGCGCATACCTATATTTAGTTCATATATGAATAAATACATTCCTTCTGAAAAAAGGGCGACAATTCTATCACTAACGTCCATGTGCCGTACGATCTCAATTGTAGTGGTCAATCCAATTATAGGTTTTCTTGCCGATTGGTCAGTACAGTACACGATGTTGATTCTTGGTGCATTATTATTAATATCGGCTGCTTTTACCCGCATTGAGGAAAAGCATCTAATTGAATGAAGTGAAGTGGGAATTCCATAAGGCAGTGAGCGGCCGAACAAATTGGGGGGACGCGGCCGCCGATCACAGTGTGCTGCTGTCGGTCTTCTGGCTAGCGGCAATGACAATTTGGACCGGATGGCCCATTATTCTCATCGTTCGCACAGTTCTCAACAACCGTACAACAAACTCTTTCACTTCTTTTTAATTTACTTTTATTGGTACAATGGTTGGCAGGAAACGGGATGGAACAGGAAGAAAAATATTTACATAGCACTTTTGAGTCAGCTCAATATGGATGGGGAGGGTTAGAATGAATAGTGTATCTTTTTGCAGGAAATGGATGATGCCGGCTGTTTTGCTCATTATATTGTTAATTTCAGGGCAGGCGATGGCCGGGGAAGTGAGCGGGAATCAGGATGTTGTTCAATTACAAATAGTAAGTATCAATGATTTTCATGGTGCATTAACTGAAAGCGGCAAGAATCCGGGAGCTGCCAAACTGGTAGCCTATATTGAGAAAGTGAGGAAACTGAATCCGGAGGGAAGCATTTTATTAAGTGCCGGAGATATGTTTCAAGGCAGCCCGGATTCCAATCTTCTATATGGAAAAACGGTGGTTGATGTAATGAACTATGCAGAATTTGATGCTATGACTCTTGGCAATCATGAATTTGACTGGGGAATTGATGTGTTAAAACAGCGTATTCAGCAATCTGCTTTTCCGTATATTTGCGCCAATGTAATTGACAAGCGGACAGGAAAACCGGCCGATTTTGTAAAACCGTACAGCGTGATAGAACGCAAAGGTGTAAAAATCGGTATAATCGGCATTGCTACGCCGGAGACTGCTTATAAAACCAATCCGAAAATGATCGAAAATTACATTTTTGCAGATCCTGTCGCAACAGTCAAAAAGTTGGTTCCTATATTAAAAAAGCAAGGTGTACAAATCATCATAGCTTTGACTCATCTTGGCAGTGAAATGGATAGTCAGGGAAACATTCATGGAGACGCCGCTCAGCTGGCGCAGGAGGTGGATGGGTTGGATGCCGTTATCTCAGGGCATTCCCATCAGGAGGTATTTGGTCAAGTGCGTGGTGTGCCGGTGGTGCAAGCGTATTATAATGGCCGGGCAGCAGGGAAGATTGATATTACCTATAATATGAGAACTAAAAAAGTTGAAACTGCTGTTTCCAGTGTTACGTCACTTTCTGATGTAGATCAGCTGTCCAATCCACACGTCAAAACAATGATTGATGAAGCGCAAAAGGAGATAGCACCGGTTAAAAATATTGTGGTAGGTCATACTCTGCATGCGTTGTCCCATGACCGCAATGAAATGGCACAAACGCCTCTGGGGCAGTGGGTAACAGATACGTTAAGACAGGCGGCAGGCGCGGATATTGCTTTTCAGAATACCGGAGGACTGCGTACCGGGATTGCGCCCGGAGACATTACCATGGGTAATCTTTATGAGGTTATGCCCTTTGACAATACATTGTTCACGGTAGAAATGACCGGTACACAGATTATGCAAGTCCTGGAATACGGGATAGGAAATAAAAAAATAGGTATGTTGCAGTATTCGGGTATAAAAGTAGCCTATGAAGCTCTTTCTCCGGCAGGGATACGCATTGCCGCTATTTCAACAGCAGACGGTACTTTGCTGCAATCCGAGAAAAAATACAAAGTTGTCATCAATGATTTCATGGCTGCAGGCGGTGACGGATTTACCATGTTCCGGGAAGGGGCAAATTTTTATGATACGGGCATTCCTGTCAGGGATATTATTGCTGAGGCTCTACGCAAGCAGCAGATCATTGACTTTACGCCAGATGACCGATGGCAGGCTGTGCCTGCCGGTGAGCTTCACGATGCTGCCTGAACCCATGTCCTATATTTCGAGGAGAATAGAAAATGTAAAATTGTATGTTGGATGATTTAATTGAATCAGTTAAAAAGCAAAATCTTCACGTCCTTAATGTGGTCGTAAGAAGAGGTGGAGATATAATTGCTGAACATGATTTTGAAGAACAAAAACCAACCCTTCTATGGTCTGTAAGCAAGACATTTACATCTATGGGAATCGGTATTGCAGAAAACGAGGGATATTTTAGGCTGAATGACAAAATTGCAGATTATTTTGCAGATGATATTATACAGGTAAATGATAATTTGAAATAAATGACCATTCATGATTTGCTTTGTATGGGCACAGGACATGCAAGATGCCCTGTGACAAAAGCAATGGCGGAAAATAAGCTGCTTGATGATATTAGTAAGCTTTTCTTTGAGGAGCCAGTTGTTTTTGAACCAGGGACACATTTTTTATATAATAACGCTGCATCTTATATGCTTTCAAAGCTTATTAGTATTACAACTGGATATAGTCTGAAAGAATATTTAATGCCTCGCATTTTTCAACCGTTGGGCATATCTGATCCACAATGGGATTATGATGTAAATGGTATATCATTTGGATGTACAGGTTTATATTTAACGGCACGAGAATTATCCAAATTTGGTGAACTGCTGCTTGACCATGGTATATGGAACAAGAAACAGCTTATACCGGAAGATTATATTGCACGGGCTACGAAATCTCAAATTGATACATCGAAATTCAATGAATATTTTGCAACTGCCGATCATAAACAAGGATACGGTTACCAACTATGGATGAATTCATATCCTAATTCCTATCGAATGGATGGATTGTTTGGGCAATATGCAGTAATATTGCCAGATAAGAATGCAGTCGTTACATACATTTCGAATGAACCATCCAATATGACAGGGGTTTTAGAATTAACATGGAATACAATAGTTGATAAACTATAGTTTATCAACTATTGTAGGTGGTCAAGTAAAACCTACCAGGAGTGGACATAAGGCAGACTGCTTTTTATTAGAGAACGGTCTTTCTTATACTCTTTTAAGTGTCACGATAAAAGTCAAAAGCCAGCTATCCCTTATGGATGCTGGCTTTTCTTGTTGATATAATGGCATTTTACCTGGCATTCCTACATCATAAGTGAAATGCTGTAAGCACTTGCATTACTTCTTATCAATTGTGTTTTGAACTGCAGCGGGTCTGCTCTTATACCTTGAATCCTAGAAAACGCATGGCATCGTTTGGACTTGTTTGTACTTTTGCTACAAAAGCGTTATGCCCAGCTTGGAGAGAGGTCTGAAACGCGCCTGGAGTAGTGGGAAAATCGGTGGATTGAGTCAATCCGGTGACATAGGCGTTGCCGGATGTGTCAGCCGCAATACCTGAGCTTGCATCGGAGTTACTGCCGCCGAGGTAGGTGGAGTAGAGGAGGGCACTGCCGGCGGGGTTCAATTTGGAGACAAAAGTATCGATAGCGCCCTTGAGAGAAGTCTGAAACGCGTCAGGGGTGGTGGGGAAATCGGTGGAAGAAGTAAACCCGGTGATATAGGCGTTGCCAGACGTGTCGACCGCGATACCATTGCCCTCATCATTGCTGCTGCCGCCGAGGTAGGTGGAGTAGACAGGGGTTGCGCCGGCAGGGTCTAATTTGGTGACGAAAACATCCGAAATACCTTTGAGAGAGGTTTGAAATGCGCCTGGGGTGGTGGGAAAATCTGTGGATTGAGTCAATCCGGTGATATAGGCGTTTTCAGATGTGTCGACCGCGATGCCAAAGCCTTCATCAGTGCTGTTGCCGCCGAGGTAGGTAGAATAGACGAGAGCTGAGCCGGTGGAGTTCAATTTGGTGACAAAACCATCCTCAAATCCTTTGAGAGAAGTCTGAAACGCGCCTAGGGTAGTGGGGAAATCGGTGGATTGAGTAAACCCAGTGACATAGGCGTTGCCGGATGTGTCAATCGCGATGCCAAAGCCTTCATCAAAGTTGCTGCCGCCGAGGTAAGTGGAGTAGACGAGAGCTGAGCCAGTGGGGTTTAACTTGGTGATGAAAATATCCAAAACGCCTTTGAAAGAGATCTGAAACGCGCCTGGGGTGGTGGGGAAATCGGTGGATTGAGCAAATCCGGTGACATAGGCGCTGCCGGATGTGTCGACCGCGATGCCAAGGCTTCGGTCAAAGCTGCTGCCGCCAAGGTAGGTGGAGTAGACGAGGGCTGAGCCGGTCGGGTTTAATTTGGTGATAAAACCATCCTCAAATCCTTTGAGAGAGGTCTGAAACGCGCCTGGAGTAGTGGGAAAATCGGTGGATTCAGTCAATCCGGTGACATAGGCGTTGCCGGATGTGTCGACTGCGATGCCTAAGCCTTCATCAAAGTTGTTGTCGCCGCCGAGGTAGGTGGAGTAGACGAGGGCTGAGCCGGCGGGGTTTAATTTGGTGACAAAAGCATCCGCAAATCCTTTGAGAGAGGTCTGAAACGCGCCAGGAGTGGTAGGGAAATCCGTAGATTCAGTCAATCCGGTGACATAGGCGTTACCGGATGTGTCAATCACGATGCCAAAACCTTCATCATAATTGTTGTCGCCGCCGAGGTAGGTGGAGTAGACCAAGCCGGGGTCGATTACCAGCGGGTAACGGGGGTCATAGCCAGCACCGACGGTGAAGCCAAATGCCAATGAGCCGTTCGGCTGACATTCGAGGGTAAATTCCGTTGCGACGGGCAGCTGCTGTTCACCGTCTGGTTGGTAGCTCACCGGACACTGCTCGGTCAGTATGCCCATTGGAGTATGGATGAGGAGGTTGCCATCAGCATCAGGCGATAGGTTGTCCGCTCCGTCGTAGGTCAGACGGATATTGTTCAGGTTTGCGCCGGGTTGGATGATGAACTCATATTTCAGTACACCGCCGGTGTTGCGAAATACCATGTCGATGTTTGGCCACAGCTCAGGGTAGACAATCTCGGCATAGGAATGCAGATTAGTCCGCCATTTGGCAGGGTCGTTGCCGATAAAGAAGTTAATGGTGCCCGGTTCTTCCTTGCGTGCTGTGATGTTGGCAGACGGATTGGACCCGATGAATCGGAGAGAAAGAGCCATGCCTTGCCTGGCTTGTTCCGTTTCTGGTTGAGCATCATCCGCACGAAAACGCCGGTGATGGCGGTCTAATTTGGCTTGCTTTGCCGGGCGTTCAATAAATGCCATATTTACTGTCTCTGGGGTAAAGTAAAAGCCATAGCCTGCGCCGCGGGTGTAAAAATTTGCAGGCGTGGCCACCTGGCCAACGTTAGGAATGAAAGTTTGTGATTGGTTCGCCAGGGAGTCAAGAATATGCCTTTCTTGTTCTGTGGAGAGACCTGATTGGGGATATTTCGTTACTATTGGGGACATTTTAAAACCTCCTTGTAGTCATAGAAGGGGCGTCCTCCGAAGGTTCAGAAACTACACCTTCTATGCAACCAATTTCTTGTTTACAGAACATATATCACAATATCATATTTACTGAGTATGGAAAATGTTACATCGAGGGCCGAAATAAAAACGCCGGCACTCCGTTAATCGCTCTGGGAAACCAGATAAATGCAGTTGATTTTACTTTTATCGGCGTGCCAAATTATGACGCCGGAAAAATGCAGGGTGAATTTATGCGGGACAGACTGCCGCTGGACGCTACATAATCAACTAAAGAGAATAAAAGCCTATCGTGGTGAAAGAGAACCATATGAAGTAGCATCATGGTCAAAGTCAAAAGCCAGCTATCCCTTATGGATGCTGGCTTTATTTGTTGATATAATGGCATTTTACCGGACGTTCCTACGTTATAGGTGAAAAAACTGTAAGCACTTGCATTTCTTATCAATCGTTTTTTGAACTACAGCTGGTCTGCTCTTAGTCCTAGAAAACGCATGGTATCGTTTGGACTTGTTTGTAGTTTTGTTACAAAAGCATCCCCTACGCCTTTGAGGGAGGGCTGAAGCGCACCTGGGGTGGTGGGGAAATCCAAGGAATCAGTCCTCCCAGTGACATTTATAAAAAATTCATTTAATATGCTGATCCAAATGATTTGAGGATTGATATGGTTAAAAAGAATGATAAAAATAAATAAGCGCCTGCCAAATTCAGCTGAATTTGGCAGGCGTTTATATTGACGATTCTATAGAAAAGCAGTTAAAGAAATTTTTAAACTAAAAAAGGAAAAAGATATTTGTGATTAGGGCTAAAATTGCGGAAGAGACGATTTCTCCCTAAAAGAGAAGACTATCGATATTCAAATAGAACGATTTTTTAGCCTGGATGTGTAGTACCTTTGGTTTCATGACGTACATGATCTTTTGTAGGTATAAAAATACGCTGCATGGGAAACCGGATAACAGGTACGACCGGATAGGCGATCGCCTGAAATATTTACCTGACGAATGTCGGGAAATTTGGCGGTCAGGCTTGACTTGTTGTGAAATTGACTTAATTTTGTAATAGTAATAAGCCAATTATTTTAACAAGTCAAACCTGACCCCTAAGTTCCCCTCTGATTTTCTTTTTTTTACAGAACTTTTGAATCGACTAAAGTAACCACAGACAGCGCTTAGCATTTAGAGTCCTCCTTTTCAATAGCGGATTTTGATAATAAAAAAAAATCAAGTCATTCCATTATCGTCTTTTAATATGGTTCTGTTCGCATAATGTATTGTACGATAGTAGTGCCAATAATATAACTCTTTTTTGCACTCAGGGGGATAAGCAAACAGAGATACTTAGGGGTCTACCATGGTAGACCTCTAAGTTCCCTCCAACTGTCTTTCTAGTAGACTAATTTAGTAACAATAGTTTTTTTTATGACGTAAAACTAGTAAAATGGCACCTTTCAACCTGTATCCTAGCCTTGCTGGAGTTTGGTATTTTAATGCTCTTTTTTCTGTACGTATGTCCATAGATCATTTAGACAAGGAATACCGTGAATTACTCCTGAA
This sequence comes from Pelosinus baikalensis, assembly GCF_020819555.1. Classification (NCBI taxonomy): domain Bacteria; kingdom Bacillati; phylum Bacillota; class Negativicutes; order Selenomonadales; family Sporomusaceae; genus Pelosinus; species Pelosinus baikalensis. The sequence goes on along the minus strand of NZ_JAJHJB010000059.1, from coordinate 3,629 downwards.
AATTGAAGAGAACCTTGTTTTGGTAAAATAATGTTTGATAATGTAAATTTTTAGAAGGACTTAGTATTTATTAAAGAGAAGATACCCACAATCTACCTTGTTAGTAGATTTATGGGTATCTTCTCTTTAGATTTGGTATAGCGTGGTGTATGTAGAGAATTTAAAGTTTAGTAGGGACACGTAACCTGTCTCCATACCTCTCTCTTGAATATAATCCTAAGAGAGAAGGAATATCAATGTTCAAATAGAACGAGCAACGGGGATATCCACAGGGGGCCCCCACTGTCAACATCATGGGTATCTCAGTTTAATACAGTTTACTATTATGATGAACGGTAGGCTATCTTTAATTCTATAAAAAAACATAAAATCTATATTTTAATATTATTGGAAGTAATTTACTTTCTTTACTAGGAATAAATATAAAAGATATCGATATTGTGCATACAAGAAAAAGGAAAAGGGAGGCGGCTTATTATGGTAAAAATATTAATCTTTTTAGCCTGGATGTGTAGTACCTTTGGTTTCATGACGTACATGATCTTTCGTAGGTATAAGAATACGTTGCATGGGAAACCGGATAACAGGTACGACCGGATAGGTGATCGCCTAAAATATTTCCTGACAAATGTCGTCGGTCAGGACAAGGTGATGCAGGATCCGATTTCTGGTTTGTCCCACGTTATGATCATGTGGGGGTTTATAGTGCTCGGTTTTGGTGCGCTCAACTTGGCGGTCGAAGGGTTGTTCGGCATCCCGGTGCCGTTCATTGGCGATAATCCGATTTTTATCGGGTTGAAGGAACTGTTTCTGCTGTTGGTTTATATCGGTGTTATCGTGGCGGTGCTGCGGCGAACGGTACTGAAGCCGGATCGCATAGAGAATTCTGCCGAAGCATTTATCATTCTTGGCTTGATCAGTCTTATTGTCACCGGAGATCTTTTGTATAACGGCGCCAATTTTGCCCTTGGAGAGAATACTGGTATCCGTGATGCCGCCTTTTTTGCCAATTTCGTATCAGGACTGCTGGTCGGAAATTCGCCTGAATCCCTCCACCGATTGGCAACCGTGGCTTGGTGGATACATTTTCTTGCGATGGGCTTGATGGGCGTACTGATTCCCGGCTCCAAGCATCTGCACTTGGCGTTTGCACCGGCCAATGCGATCTGGCATACTTTACGCCCCTCAGGCTCCTTGACAACAGTTGATTTCGAGGACGAGACAGTGGAATCCTTTGGTGTGAACAAATTGGAAGAATTTACATGGAAACAACTTTTCGATACCTACACCTGTGTACGCTGTGGCAGGTGTACGGAACAATGCCCGGCCTTCCAGACAGGCAAGCCCCTGGATCCCCGTGCGCTGCATGTTGTACTGCGGGCCCATATGGAAGAGAAAATACCACTGCTGGAAAAATTGAAAGCTTCCGGTGACCAGAAACCTGAATTTACTGAAGTCCAGCAGGCAATTCTTGACAAGATGATTATTGATGGTGTGTTTTCCGAAGAATTTATTTGGTCCTGTACGACCTGCCGCGCTTGTGAACAGGCTTGCCCTGTTTCCAATGAACATATGCAGAAAATTATAGATTTGCGCCGCTACATGGTGATGACCGAAGCTAAAATGCCGAAAGATGTGCAGAATGTCTTAAACTGCTATAAGAGCGGCAATCCGTGGAAGCTTCCTCGTGGCAGCCGTGGCGACTGGATGAAAGATCTGGATGTTCCCGCCTGGTCAAAAGGGACCGAATATCTACTATATGTAGGGTGCGCCGGTGCTTATGACGAACGAGCTAAGCAGGTCAGCACTGCATTAGTAAAGGTGCTGCAAGCAGCGGGGGTAAACTTCGGCGTCCTTGGTAGCGATGAACCGTGCTGTGGCGAGACGATTCGCCGGATGGGAAATGAGTATGAGTTTCAGTCATTGGCCGAAGGGAATGTGGAATTGTTCAAAACTCTGACCGTTAAGAAAATCATTACTCTCTGCCCTCACTGTTTTAACTCGCTCAGAAACGATTATCCTGATTTTGGTGGTGAATTTGAAGTTATCCATCACTCCGAGTTGCTCGCAGAACTTATCAGGTCCGGAAAAATTAAGGCTAACGGTTCATTTAGCGCTAAGGTCGTCTATCATGATGCCTGCTATCTTGGACGTTACAACGATGTGTTTGATGCGCCCCGTACTGTCCTCCAGGCAGTGCCTGGGATAAGTCTGACCGAGATGGGACGGAACAGAAAGAATGCCTTCTGTTGCGGCGCCGGTGGTGGTCGCAACTGGATGGAAGAAGAAACTGGCCATGGGCGGCAGCGTATTAATGAAGTTCGAGCGAAAGAAGCTTTGGAGACAGGGGCTGAGGTAATTGCTACGGCCTGTCCGTATTGCCTGACGATGATTATGGATGGCACTAAGGCTGATAACGCCAAAGAGCAGAGCCGTACACTGGATATTGCAGAAATTCTCGCCCATTCTCTCGAAGGGAGTTTAAAAAAGTAAAAACCAAAGAGCGTTAATCAATAAATACCTAGTGAAAAAACTCGTGCAAGTAATCAGTCCTTGCACGAGTTTATATTTTAATAGTAAATAAAATGAGAATAGGATGATCTTTTTAAAAACAAAAAGTTTTAATTGGGGAAAGATTGTGTCCCCGTCCCTATGTCACTTCGTGATTTTGCTAAATTGTGCGGAATAAGTCACACTTACATTGATAGTATAGAACATCACTAGAAATCGTAAGACGATGTTTTTCCGTTTCTTCTTTTCTACTTAACATTATAGATAATTTCTTCGATATGTAAAGTGATGGGTATATTTCCCAATATATAGGGAGGGAATTTATAATGTCTATTAATGGAAGCCTAATTAGTACTTTATTAAATATCAATTCTAATAGTGCGTTAAATTCATTAGAAAAATGCAGAGATGACATAATAAAGAAGTTACAATCTAAAACTGGTAACAATGGAAACGGCGATGCTAATAATCTTCATATAGATAGAAAAGAAACGTTTGTAGCCTTACAAGGAGTTACGAAACAAATACAGCAAATTCAATATGAGAAGACGGCACGAAAACTAAAAGACGAGTGGTATAAAAACGAATCATCTCCAGCTAAAAGTCCTAGTAAACGCGCAAAAATTAGAAGAGAACATGAATCATATCTTTTTAACGCCAGCATGGGAAAATTGTTTTTAGCCAAGGCAGGCATATCGGTAGATGAAAATGTTAAAGAGGCAAAAGAACTGGGAATTGAAGCTGCTGAAGTGGAACGAAAAAGAAAGAAAGATGAAATGGATGCAGATACGACAACCGATAGCGGCAAAAGTAATACAATGAAAGTAGTAAGTGCTGTAAAAAAACGCGAGAAGAAACTATCTTTGAATATATTAGCATGATGATAAATCAATCAATCAATCACAAAGAAGACAAAGCGTTACTTCTGTATATAAAAAAAGAAGCGAGGGAAAGTTACAAGATTTAGTATTTATTAAAGAGAAGATACCCATAATCTACCATGTTAGTAGATTTATGGGTATCTTTTCTTTTGATGTGATATAAACGTGAAATAAAGACAATTTAAAGGGTGTATCCCTGATTTTGTGTAAACTCCAATTGGTATAAAAAGAGCAAAT
>NZ_JAJHJB010000058.1:0-18710 GCF_020819555.1 Pelosinus baikalensis | reverse complement strand
TTTGAAGTGATCATTTTTTTCTAGTGAGGGCTTGACTTTAGTTAGCTGGTCTTGTAAGACACGTCCGGTGGTATAAAGAACGCCCGAAGGTTTGCAAAAGGTAAAAATCGGGAAAGGTAAAATCTTTAAGAAAGGAAATTGGCTTATGAACCTATATTATTTGGAGTCGGTGTTATGCGGAGCAAAGGCTATCGCATAACAAACATGCTGTGAGATAGCCTTTGCTCCATCCTAAAACTACAATTTTAGGAGGAGCATAATGGGCTACAAGAACGCAGTTAGTGTATTTCCCGCCGATTTGTTAGAAGCAATGCAACAGTATATTGACGGTGAATATATTTATATCCCACGAAAGGCAGAGAATAAAAAACGGTGGGGGGAAGTAAAAAATAGCAGGCAATATATTCAGGAACGCAACGAGATAATTTTTTCCCAGTATCAAGACGGTATCTCGGTTGAAGATATTGCAAACTGTAATTACTTATCACCCAAAACAATCTACAAAATATTGGCTGATATGAAAAGTCAATGCTAAAGTGAGAGCGACATGGTGATTTTGTCGTGTCGCTTTTTTGTTTCTGAATTATCTTGTAGGGTGCATTGTAATAATATAACTACTATAATTGATTTATAGCAGCAAGATAAAGGATTAACGGAGGAAGAATATTATGTGCACATTTACAAATCAATTTATTTCCAGTCAGAATAACATGGAATTTCTGAAAGCTATCATGATGGGGCCTAATGCCATGCGAGTAGCAGAGGAATTAGCGTCATGCCTAAACGTCAATGAGAATATGTGTATACTTGACCTCGGTTGTGGGTGCGGTCTTTCCACGCTCTTGCTGACACAAAAATACGGCGCAAAAGTTTTCGCCGCCGACTTGTGGATTTCACCGACTGAAAACTATGAGCGTTTCAAATCTATCGGGATTGACGATAAAGCCGTTCCGATTTCAGTAGACGCGACCAAAGGATTGCCTTTCGCAAACGGATATTTTGACCTGTTGTTTACTGTGGACGCTTACCATTATTTCGGTGATACGGCCCAAATGCTCCCGTCGCTCATTCCTTTTGTGAAAAAGGGCGGCTATATCGCCGTGGCTATTCCCGGCTTAAAATACGAATTTGGGAAAAATGTTCCCGATGATATGCAGCCGTTTTGGAATAGCGAGATGGAAAGAACCCTGCACTCTCTTGATTGGTGGAAAGATTTGTGGAAGAGGGCCCAGGGCATTGAAATGGTGGACAGCCGCGAAATGGCCTGTTGCAGACAGGCGTGGAAAGAATGGCAGACCGGTTATCATCCCATTGTCGCTGAGGACATCAAAATGATGGAGGCTGAGGGCGGAAAGTATTTTAATCTTGTTCAGTTGATTGCTAAAGTCATTTGAATGGCGACCACATAATAAGAATCCTAAGTCATTCTCCATGCCTAACTGACTGACCTCTGGACATTTTGTCCAGAAGCGGCAGAACGGCAAAAGCGGACGGTTTAATCACCGTCTGCTTTTTTTTTGCCCCCTTTTCACGTTGCAAAGCCCGGATACAAGGATGTCATAGGGGGGTATCGACCATGCAATCGTTGAAGGTTAGTGTCAATAACCCCGTCCCCATGACACCCTTTTCATCCCCTAACCATACCTGTCGCAGTAAATGAACCGCGGGATAAATATCCTCAAGTGTGATACCACCATACCCTAGTAGAACAGTTCCAAAAGGGGCATCTTTTTGATTCAGCCATAAATTTCCTGCTGGATGGATTAGAACCCCTATCTGAAGTGCACGCATTACAAGTTCCTGCTCTGGTAGAGGTGACTTAACTTGAACCAAAAGATGCAACCCTGCATTTTCTCCCGAAATTGAAACAGCATCACCAAACTCATCTTTAAGAGCCTGAATAAGAATATCACGCTTTTTCTTCATATGCCTGGTGATTTTTCTTAAATGACTTCCCCATTCGCCTTCTTTTAAGAATAACTCCAAAGGCTTTTGTATTAAAAAGGGTACAGAACAAGGGAAATGTTCTGCCGTTAAGAGAAAATGATCCACCAGTTTTTGAGGAAGAACCATATATGCAACCCGTATGGACGGTGAGAGTATCTTCGAAAAACTTCCAATATATACGACTTGGTCTGGAGCTAATGCTTGTAATGCCTGTATGGGTCTGACGTTATATCTAAGGTGGCAGCTATAGTCATCTTCGATAATGATAGCATCAGATTTATAAGCCCACTCCACAAGTTCAAGACGTCTGGCAATAGACATGATATTTCCTGTAGGAAATTGGTGTGAAGGGGTTACATATACAGCTTTTGCATCAGTCATACGTAATTGTTTTACTTGTAAGCCATGTTTTTTTACTGGTATTGGTATTACACGAAGGCCCATATTAGAAAAAATAGAACGTGCGGCCCAAAACCCTGGATTTTCTATTGCAATAGTAGTAGTTGAGGGTTGAATCAGCTGACAGGCAAGAGTAAGGCAGTATTGGGTGCCAGGGCCAATAACAATCTGATTTGCAGTGCATTCTACCCCACGATACTCCCTCAAGAACTCTGAAATGGCGGTTCCCAGTCCAGGCTCTCCTTGTACTTGTCCGTAATTCATGATTTGCTCTTTATCATCACGCAAGCATTTATTGGTTAATTGCCTCCATTTCCTAAAGGGGAAAATAGCCGTTTCTAGCTTACCATATTGCAAATTATATTTTGGAGCTGTTAATGGTTCGCTCAAAATAGCTTCTTCTTTTGCCTTTGTCTCCATAAGCACAGGAATATTAATATTGTCCAGCGCTTCTATATAATAGCCGCTACGTGATTTTCCCACAAGATAACCCTCTGACACAAGCTGCTGATAGGCCATATCCACCGTGTTTCTGCTGACACATAACTCTTTTGACAGGTGGCGACTTGACGATAGCTTTGTCCCTGGTCTCAAATTTCCGCTAAGGATATGATTGCGGATTTGTTGGTAGATTTGAGAGTATAATGGCTTTCCATTTTTGCCGCTTAAAACAAACATAATAATGCTCCTATATAAGATTTGGCAGATATTTTAAACTAGTTATGTTTCATCTGATATTTAATCCTCAATTTGGTTACAATCATTTGTAACGTTAATATAAAAGTATCCACTTCTTCCATTGTGTTATAAGTAGAAAAACTAACACGGATGGCGCTATTGGCTATAATTCCACTTATCCCAGCATATAACAAAACACGTGAAGGCTTATTACTTTTGGATGAACAAGCAGAGCTTTTTGAAACATAGATATCTTCACTTTCTAGGGCAAGTAGTAATTCTTCCGACTTAAGGCCAGGAAGAGAGAAGTTAATAATATGGGGGGCTCCAACCTTGCTTTGTTTTTGGGGACCATTTAGCATATAACCTGGTATTTCTATAAGTCCATCTAGTAAGTATTGTTTAAGATTAGATAGATAGCTATAATTATCCTTCTGCTGTAGGTGCTGTTTATGCATTGCTTTGCTCATAGCTACGATACAAGGGACATTTTCTGTTCCAGCACGATAGCCATGCTCTTGCCCGCCTCCATTTACTAATGGAGAGAAAGAAGTACCGCTACGAATATAAAGCAGTCCTGCTCCGCGCAAACCATGAAATTTATGAGCAGAGATGGAAAGAGAGTCGATTCCCCATTCTTTGGGACTGAGCGGTAGCTTTCCAAAGCTTTGCACTGCATCAACATGAAAATGAATAGTAGGATATGTAGACAACAAACGGCCGATATCTGCGATGGGTTGTATCGAACCTAATTCACTATTTACATGCATTACAGCAACAAGAATAGTATCTTTTCGTATTTCTCGTATTACATCCTTTACATGAACACAACCCTCGCCGTCAGTTGGTAGGTATGTAATGGAATATCCTATGTTCTCTAATTGCTTGCAGGTTTCATATACAGAGGCATGCTCTACACTTGTTGTAATAATATGCTTGCCATGAAAATCTTTCCCCGTAACAAGTCCTTTTATGATTGTATTATTACTTTCAGAGCCACTGGATGTAAAGATGATCTCTTCCGGTTTCACTCCTAGACTAGCAGCGCAGACCCCTCTTGCCTGCTCTAATTTCAGAGCTGCTTTTCCACCTAAGCGGTGGAGCGAAGACGGATTGCCAAAACATCCTGTCGCGATTTCATGATAGGTTGCTAAGATATCTTCATCTGGTAAGGTCGTGGCACTATTATCAAAATAGATCAAAGCGTGTTACTCCCTTCCTTTTTGTTGTTAAATATTTTTATTATGGATACCACCGTATCCATGGCGGACACTACAAACCCAAATCCGTTCCAACCCATCATCCCACTAGTTAAGATTTTTGCCTTATAGCCATTGTCTTCTAAAAACTCAGCGATATAACGAGCGCGAAGTCCATGAGAACATACAATAATATGTTCTTTATCCTTAGAGAGGGTTATCATTTTATGAGGTAGCTCTTCTATTGTTATATGTACAGCACCAGGTATACTGCCTTTTTCTAATTCCTTATCTGCCCGTACATCAATAATTTGAAAAGACAGATCACCTGTTTCGATCTTCTTTCTTAATTCGTTAGCACTTATTGACTGAATTTTACTGTTACGACTACTGTTCTGGCGGGACTTTTGCCCATATACAGCTTCTTCTATGGTATAACCAATTATAAATGGGAAATTCATGACATCCTTTGCGGCTGCCTCTGCTTCAGATTTCGTTCTAAATACGGAAAGCGCCCACCATTCATTAGATCTTTTCTGTTGCAGGTAGACGATGTAGCCAGTTTGGATACAGTCGCCACAGATATGATTCCCTGTTTCCATTTCGTAAGTAGTCCCGTGTGTTTCCGAATGACACACACTACAAATATCATGATTCTTATTTTCCATAACTGAGATCTCCTCCTCAAAATTAACGCTGAGTTTGGCGTCTTCTTACGCGCTTATGTTACACCAAAGGATTGCACATGAAAAAGATCCAGTTTAAAGAAAAATGATAAGGCCAGTTATAATGTCAATTTATATGGCGAACTCCTGCAAAGCAGTTTAGCCTTGTAGGAGTTTTGTATATTTCATGGTAAATAGGATGGAAATATGAAATTGCGTTTTTCAAAGAACAACTTCTTATTTCGTATAACGTACATGAACAGAAGATGGGAATGATTCAAAAAAGAACTGTCCCTGTGATTCTTACGGAAATAAATTGAAACCAAGAATTTCGCGATCTTTTTGGTATCTTGGAAAGATTTCGAATAAGGGATGTCGCAGGGGCGGGGTTGTCGACAATGCAACTAGTTTGAAAGTTAGTGTAAATAACCCCGTCCCCTGGCATTCCTCCTAAAATTTGATCCTCGGATTCGTTTACAAACGATTCCGAGGATCATCGTGTCATGTAGCCGATTAGGACAACGGGTTTAATCAAATCCTTTGGTTTATATTTCATGAGAAAAAGTGCTTATTCTTAATCTTTAAACCACGCGTGGCTAAGTACCTTGATTGCCAGATCAATATCCTCTATCGGTATCCCCTTATAGGAAACCAGAACGTTTACCCTTCCAGGTTCCTTATTGCTACGATCTCCGGAGTAGTAGCGCGATAAGGGGGTCAGGTTCACGCCAGCATTTTGGGCAAGGGCAAGAAGTTGCTTTTCCCCCAAGGAAGTCGTCACTTCTAGAATAACCCTCATTCCGGCGTTACCGCTTATTACATTTACCTTTCCCTTCATATGAGTCTGAATAGCTCTTGCTATTACTTCATATTTAGCTAAGCAAAGCTTTCTGACCTTTCTGATATGGCTTTGCAAATGACCCTCCCTCATAAACTGGGCCAGTGCCAGTTGATATAATCTTGTAGTTGTCTGTTCATACATCTGGTAATTTTGAAGGTAGCTATCAAGCAGCCAGTTGGGTAGTACCATATAACTAATGCGAAGTGTTGGAATAAAAAATTTGGAGAAGGATCCTAAGTATATTACAATGTCATTGCTGTCAAGGCTTTTCAGAGCTGGTATTGGTTTCCCTGCAAATCGCATTTCGCTGTCATAGTCATCTTCGATGATAACCCCGCTATTCACTTGGGCCCAGTTCAAAAGCTGCAACCGATTTGCAGCAGACATTATAACACCCTTGGGAAATTGATGCGATGGAGTTACGAACACAATTTTGCTTTTTGACTTTGTAAGCCGCTCAACATCTAGACCTTGTTCATGAACTGCCACTGGTTCAACAAGAAGATCATTTCTTTCAAAAACATATCGGATATAGTTGCTACCGGGATCCTCCATTGCTATTGAATGAAATCTTGATTTCATCATCTGGCATAATAAGCTTAATAAATATTGTGTCCCGGCTCCTACGACAATCTGGTTCGGCTGGCAATGGACGCCTCGATTTTCATAAAGGTATTTTGCAATCTCTTGCCTGAGGGCATATTCTCCCTGTCGATCGCCAAGATGTAATAGAGCGTGAGTGCCGTTTTTAAGGATGAAGTTAATAGTTCTTTTCCAAGTATTCATATTGAAGCAGGCTTCATCGACGTATCGCGCCGCCAGGTCATGCCTATAGTATTTTGTGCTATCTTGGTACGAATTTATGACCAAAGGCTTACGAGGCGTTTCCGCTCTCCATAAATTCGAATGAATATCAACGACCACATAACCGATTTTCGGGAGGCTCTTTATATATCCCTCGACCGCTAGCTGCTGGTACGCCTCTTCGACTGTATTTTTACTCAGTTGAAGGTATTGAGACATTTTTCTCAGAGAAGGCAATTTTGCTCCTACTTCAGTAGTTCCGAGAATAATTTCATTCTTAATATATTCATACAGTTGATAGTACATAGGTTTATTCAATGCACCGAGGAGGGGCGTAAATAGAAAAATGTTTTTCATTTATCTCTGTCTCCTATATTATTCAAAAACTGTAACTTTTCTCCATAACAGTTTTCTTATACAATTATACTAACACAAATTACCAAATACGTCTTTATGAAAGGAGGCATCATACCATGTATACTTGTGCTTCATGCTCCATTCACGTCTGGAGTAGTTGTGAGCTTTCAACAGCTCCAGAGAGCTAACTTACAAATAATAATAATAATAATAATAATCGCATTTTGTAATAATTTGGCTTTTGTGATGTGAAGATGTGAATAAGCTAAACATTACAAATATCTGCAAATAAATGAAATGGCATAATAATAGACCTGAACTGCGAAAAACTTTGCGCAATTCTCTACTTTATCAAGTTTATTATAAAAATTCATTTTAAACATCTATTAAAAAGTCGCAGCTTTCGACTTGTATTAACTAAAAAAGGTGGTAATAAGAATGCTTTCAGAGCAGCAGCTAAAGTTTATTAAAAAGGATAGTGAAAAGAATTATCTACATTCACATTTTCTTAGAAGTGTCATTAATTTTCCTAATAATCCAGCTTTAAGCATCAATAAAAAGAAGTATACATATGAAGAGCTATTTAATTTATCAAATACTATGGCTAATAATTATATTAAACACATTAAGAAACGCCCGGAAAGGATAGCTTTTTATTTTGATAAAAATGTAAATTCGTATGTATGTATATTATCAATATTAATAGCAGGAGCTACATTTGTTCCGTTAAACCCCAAGTTCCCGGATGGACGTACTTGTAAAATGATTGAGTTAGGTAAGCTTGATTTAATAGTAACTGAGAGGAAATATGAGGAAAAACTGAATAAAATTATAAGTGATGTACCTGAAAATATTCGCCCGAAGTTGTTTTGTGTTGAATGGCTCGATATGAGTGTAAATGAAATGATGAAGGCAATAGATAAGAGAGAAGATTTTGCATATTTACTCTTTACTTCTGGTAGTACTGGACAACCAAAGGGAGTGCCAATTTCACACAAGAATGCTTCCCAATTTTTAAAAGCCTGCGAAAGTCGCTATGATTTTAACTGCAAGGACAATTTCTCGCAAACTTTTGATTTTACCTTTGATTTGTCTATATTTGATATGTTTATGGCATGGCGCCATGGTGCATGTGTTTGCCCTCTTAATAATATTGATATGTTGTCGCCTTTTAAATTTGTATCAGAAAATAATATTACAATATGGTTTTCTGTACCTTCTGTTGCTTCAGGCTTAAACAAGCTAAATCTTTTAAAACCTAATTCGCTTACATCTCTCCGAATAAGTCTGTTTTGTGGTGAAGCATTACCACAAGAACTTGCGGAGGCATGGCAGGAGGCGGCATCCAATTCAATTGTAGAGAATTTATATGGACCTACTGAATTAACAGTTGCTTGCTCTGCATATCGATGGGATAAAACAAAGTCATCATCAGAATGTGTCAATGGACTAGCTCCAATTGGACAAATATATCAGGGGATGGATTTTATAATAGTGAATGAAGATCTTCAAATCGTTAAAAGTGGGGAAAGCGGTGAGTTATGTGTATCTGGACCTCAAATGTTTTCTGGATATTTTAATAGCTCAATTTCCATAAATGAGATTATCGTTGAATCATTCAACAAATTGAATGAAAGAACAATTTATTATAGAACAGGAGATGTTGTTAAATTAAACGCGAATGATAATTTAATATATCTTGGGCGGAGAGATAGTCAAATTAAATTGTCCGGTTTTAGAGTAGAACTAAGCGAAATAGAGTTTGCAATTAGAAAGCAAGGGGTTCAAGAAGTCGCCGTAATTCCCAATAAAAATAAGCATAACCTAATTGATTACCTTGTAGCATTTATCTCTGGTCATGATGATAAAAAAATTGAAGAAATTAAAGACGGTATTAAATCAATCTTGCCTACTTACATGATTCCACAGCGTATAATATCAATGTCAAGTATGCCAGTTAACAGCAATGGAAAGATAGATAGAAAAGAATTATCAAACAATTTATCTAAAGTAGTTTAAATATTTAAGTTTATTTAAAGGAGAGAATTAATGTGAAAATGGTTGAAGATGTTATTTGCGAAGTACTTAAAATAAGTCCCGATGTGGTTAACGATGATCTATGCTATATGTCAATATCGGAATGGTCATCTTTAAACCATATAAATTTAATGTTAGCAATTGAAGAAAATTTTGATATTAAAATTGATAATGAACTAGTACTTACTTTAACAAGTGCTAAAGCTATTAAAAAATTCATCTATAATAAGGGAAATGTTAATAAAAAATGTACAACTAAAAATAGTAGCAAGTGTAATTTTAATCATAATTTAAAGGTTCATAGAGGTTTACATGATATATTTTGTGATTTAACTAAAATTACTAAAATAGATGGAGAGAAAGGTTATTTTTTATACAGGGGTATAAGTATTGATTCATTAGTTAGAAATTCTAATTTTGAAGAATCTGCATTTTTAATGTTAAAAGGGTATTTACCATCAAGAAAAGAACTTGAGAGTTTTGAAAAAGAACTAAGGAGTTTACGTACTCTTCCAAATGAAGTAATTGATTTTATTAAGCAATGTAAAGAATTACATCCTGTGGATGCATTAAGAACTATAATATCATTTCTAGTAGTATTTGATCTTAGTAAGACGGATAAAAATCCGTTAATTATATTAAAGAAAGGCATGGGAATTATTGCCAGAACCCCTGTAATAATAGCGTATCATCATAGATTACAAAATGATGAAATGCTTATTGCACCAGATGAGACATTAACTCATGCGGAAAATTTCTATTACATGCTAACTGGTAATAAGGCTGATAAAGTTATTTCTGGATTTCTAGATAAAGATTTAATAATTCATATGGATCATGGTGCTGCAGCTTCCACTTTTGCATCCAGAGTTACTATTGGTGCTGGAGCAGATATCTATGCAGCGCTTACATCAGCAATTGGAACTTTATCTGGAGAATCACACGGTGGAGCTACCGAAAAAGCTATGACAATGTTTGAAAAAATTAGAACACCAGAAAATGGAATTAAATATATAAATGATTGCATTAATAATGGGATTCCTATACCTGGATTTGGAAATAGAAAATATAAAGTTCCAAAAGATCCGCGTGTCAAGTATTATGAAGAAATGGTAAAGTATTTGACGAATGGAAAAAATAAGCCAACAACTGTTCTGATAATAGAAAGCATTCAAGAAATTATGCGTTCTAGAATGGAACATGGGTTAACTGTGAATGTTGATTTCTATGCGGGTGCTTTTTATGAGTTACTGGGAATTAAAAAGGAATTGTCAGTTCCGATGTTTTTTATGGGGAGGATTGTTGGAATAGTTGCCCACATTATTGAGCAACTTCAAGACAATGTTTTAATTAGACCATCATTAAAATACATTGGAGATGAAGATATTTGTTACACATCTATTGAATCTAGATGTAGTTAAATTGTTGTTATATTAGTTTATCGGGTATTTAAATTGCAATTTAAATATCCGATATAACATTATTTTGTGGAAGTGATTATAGTTGCGTAATAAACTTAATAAATTTAATACTTTAGTATGGGTTATTCTTATAGGAATATTAATATCTAGAATTGGTACCTCTATGATGGTTCCGTTTCTATCAATATTTCTCACTTCTCATATTGGATTAAGTTATTCGATGACTGGATTTATTGTTGGTGCATCATACTTGGCTTATGTTTTTGGTGGAATATTGGGAGGAGTATTATCTGATAAATATGGTAGAAGATTTATTCTTAGTTTTTCTTTATTATCTTACGCAATAACATTTTTTTTAATTGCATTTGTGAGCGTCCTCTCTGTGAGTACATTTGCGCTTATTGTGAGTTTGAGTATTATAAATTTGATAGCTGGCTTTAATCGTATTTGCATAGAAAGTTTAGGGCAAGCGACGCTAGCTGACATATCTACTAATAAACAAAAAGTTACAATTTTTAGTTTAAGATATACATTTGCTAACATTGGCAATGCAATAGGTCCCTTACTTGGAGCAGTTATTGGAGTATCAGGTAAGTTAGAAGGGTTTTATTTAACTGGAGCGCTTTGCTTAATATATTTTGTAGTTTTTACCTTGTTTTCAGGAAATATGTCATCATCTATTCCACAAAAACTGGAGAAATCTTTAAACATATCAAATATAGCTAAAGTTTTTTTAAAGGACAAATCATTATGTCATTTTATATGTGGTGGGGCTCTAGTATATTTGGTATATGTTCAGCAACAGGCAACTTTTGGGCAAATAATAATGAAAAGAATGGGAGATACCAGTTTATTTACCCTTCTTCTAACTATAAATGCAGTTACTGTAATACTTCTTCAAATGCCTATTTCTAAATATTTCTTAAAGAATAGGTCATATATGTCAAGTATGAAAATAGGATGTGCTTTTTTTACTATTGGTTTTATAGGTATTGCTTTTTCGGGAACTTCGACCTATTTTTACATTATTAGCGAGGTAATTTTTACACTTGGAGAAATATTAATTTTACCTGTGAGTGGTCTATTTATTGATAAGATTGCGCCACCTTCATTACGATCAACATACTTTGGAGCAATGGGTTTACAATATTTTGGTCGAGCAATTGGTCCTTTTATAGGAGGTATTATTTTTCAGAATTTTAATGATATAAACACATTATTATTCTTTGCAATTTTGTCTTTAATTCCTATGATTTTATATTACAAAGGAGATTCTACAGAGCAGAAACTCATTCGAGAAAATGCACTTTATGAGGTGAAATAATTATGAAAAATCAAGATAAATTTTGTGTTATAGTTGATCCGTATGTAAATATAGATGCGATAGTTAAAAGCTTTATCCAAGAAAATGTTAAATGTATTGCACTATTTTCAGATCCAATTGATCCTAAAAAGAGAAAACTTAAGTTTCCAGAGGAATTGGAAAAACTTTTTTATAAAACAGTTAATTGGTATGAAAATGAAAGTTCAGTTTTAGCATATTTTAAAAGTATCAATATAATAGGGATTATAAATGGATCTGATATGGGGATAGAGATAACTGATGAAATCGGAAATGCTTTAAATTTAAGTAATGTTAATTCATCTAGTTCTAGTATGGCACGCAGAAATAAATATATATCTAATATTTATTTGAAGAAAAACAATGTTCCTAGTTCTAAACAATTGCTTATTAATTACAACTTAATAGATAGTATAATTAGAGATAAATATTTAATGTTTCAATTTTTAGAGAAGGCTGAACAGGAAATATCATTTCCTTTAGTATTAAAGCCAACGCAAAGTAGGGGGTCATTTGGGGTAAGTATTTGTAATACTCAAGTTGAATTAAGAGAAGCTATTGAATTTACTTTTGGAAAAAAAGATAGTTATGGAATGGCTGTCAATGAATTAATAGTTGAAGAACTATTAAAAGGTAATGAATATGTTGTTGATACAGTGAGTATAAATGGTAAACATTGTATCTCGGGAGTCTATTGCTATGAAAAAGAAGTAATAGATACTCATCCCATTTATAGATCTACCACATTAGTAGATTGTTATAGTGAGAAAACGCAAAAACTAAAAAAATATGCACTGCAAGTATTAGATGCTCTTGAATTTAGAAATGGAGCAGCGCATATGGAGCTTTTTTTGACTGAACTTGGCCCTAGATTAGTTGAAATTAATCCACGAGTTCATGGAGCATACGGATTTACAAATAAACTTTGTAAATTAAGTACTGGTCGCAATCAAATAGACATGTTGGTAGAAGCTTATGTTAATCCAGAAGATTTTTATGGAAAATTTAGTAGTGATTATGTAACTCGTGGATATGGAAAAAAGATAGAATTACAATATTTCGGTGAAGGAATATTAGAAGAATATAGTGGTTTAGAAGAAATAAAACGACTAAGTTCTTTTAGAGATGTCCATTTTAAAATACAGCCGGGAGAATATATTGGCAAGACAATTAATTTATCAAATACTCCAGGATTGGTGTTATTCTTTAATGATAGTAATGAGCAACTTGAAAGAGATTATCTAGAATTTCTAAATATAGAGAAAACAAGGCTTTATAAAGTAAAAAAGAATTAAGTTGTTTAAATTGAATAAGGATATGGTATAAAAGTAATTTCAAGTGTCCCAATTTTTTAATTACATCTAAAGAAGGAATTATTTTGATAAAGATTTATGGAAGGATATTGAAAAAATATTTTACTTATGATGAGTTAAAACGAAAAGAAATATCAGATGCCTTTATAAAAAATATTATCTGCAATGAACTAGGAATGAAAAAAAAAGATATAGTCATAAAAAAAAACAAATACGGAAAGCCTTTTTTACAATACTATCCGGAGTTTCAGTTTAACATTTCTCATTCAGAGGAATTAATTGTTTGTGCTATTAATAATTCACAAGTGGGAATTGATGTAGAAAAAGTAAAAGACGTTGATGGTATAAAATTAACTAAAAGATTTTTTTCGAATGAAGAATATGAAGAAATTAGACAAGAAAAGATAGGCTTTTTTGAACTTTGGACTTTAAAAGAAAGTTACATAAAAGCAATTGGAAAAGGTTTATTTTTACCATTAGACTCTTTTACAATAAAAAAACAAGATGATAAAATTTTATTAAAAAGTGTTTTTTCACACGTAGTTGATTTTAGACAGTATAATATTTATCCAGATTACAAATTAGCAGTATGTTCAATTAAGGAAAAATACAACAATAAAGTCAATAAATTATAAAAATAAAAGGAGTGGAGCTCAATGGCGAGATGTTTGCATTGTAATATTAAAGTTTTAGAATCAAGTAAATTTTGCGATCAATGTGGTAATCCTATAGATATGGATAAAAAAAAACGGAAATTATTGGTGATCTCAAAATGATGAATTTTAAACATAAAGTAATAAATTCTAAAGACGATAAAGAGTGATTTATATTCAGGCAATATGCCGGACATTAGGGATTCCGTTGTTAGATAGGTCTGCGGAAGCGATTTCGAATTTGGACGATTTGAAACCTGCATCACTTGATTTAACAATATGGAGATCATTTATGACTGCAGGAAATTTATATTCAGAATATTGGTTTCTTGCATATGAGGCGAGGCAGAAAGGTTGGCTTTCTTCAGTAAGTAAGAGGGCGAAATTATCTAGATACAGATGATTTCTTTTCTGTTCTTTCTAATACAAATGTATATTTTTATGATGAAAGTAGACGAAGATTCTAATCATGACGGAGCTGGTTTAGAAACTGCTGGATGGATTATTAACAGGTGATATTTAAGTTTATTAGATTAAATTCTAAAAGATGAACTGTTGAAATGAGAGATTGATATCAAAAAAACCTGATTTTAATTTATTAAAATCAGGTTTTTTGATTGTGGAAAATGAGATGCTGATTTGGTGGAAGCAGTTTAGAGACTTGAAAGTTACTATGATGGGGCCTAATGCCATGCGAGTAGCAGAGGAATTAGCGTCATGCCTAAACGTCAATGAGAATATGCGTATACTTGACCTCGGTTGTGGGTGCGGTCTTTCCACGCTCTTGCTGACACCAAAATACGGCGCAAAAGTTTTCGCTGCCGACCTATGGATTTCACCGACTGAAAACTAGGCCTGTTGCAGACAGGCGTGGAAAGAATGGCAGACCGGTTATCATCCCATTGTCGCTGAGGACATCAAAATGATGGAGGCTGAGGGCGGAAAGTATTTTAATCTTGTTCAGTTGATTGCTAAAGTCATTTGAATGGCAACCACATAATAAGAATTGCCCCCTTTTTTCACGTTGCAAAGCCCGGATACAAGGATGTTATAGGGACGGGGGTGTCGACCATGCAATCGTTGAAGGTTAGTGTCAATAACCCCGTCCCTGTCCCATCTAAAGGTCGGTTTTTGAATCAATATGTAAAGAATGCAGGGTATACTTACGCTAAGATTGGATAATTAGTTAACCAACCTTAATTTTGGGGTAGAGATCTTAATGGGGACTTGGTGACTCGTCTGAATGTAGTCTAGTGAGGGCCATTCAAGATTCATCAAGTTCGCTTTATTTAGTTAACTTCTATTTATATTAAGAGGTAGTTATTATTGTAGATTGAGTAATGGGCGGGGTGCTTGGGTTCGATTCCTGGGGTGATGTTAATGTTCGTGCCAGTGTGATTTTCAGTTTGATATGTATAAATCTATTAAATATGATTTTGACAAGCGGGTGCGACTTTGCCAAACAGGGAGGTAATAAAATGAAAATTATCCTTGGATTTTCTAGAATATTCTTCGCTGGGCTAGTCCCAGTAATCTCTGGTATTGGCATTAACATTGTGACCGGAGAATCCCCGTTCTTTCCTGAGTCTATAACTTTTTATATAATAAAGTTCTTATCGTCGATATTGTTTAATTGAAGTTGTACATACGATTCGGTACGGCTCGCCGTACCGAACCCCTGTCCAGTATTATTTTCCTGATAAATTTTGTCGTTGGAGATGATACCCAGATTCCTAGTTAAGATAAGACTTGGGAAGTGGATATTTATTGAGAAAAAGGCTAAAGCGACTCCAGTTGAAACTTCTCCTTTGGCTTCTTCTGTTTAACCAAACAAGTTCCCACGAAAATCCTACTTGGGGTGAGAATGTCTTGGAAGAGCATTGGGATTTAAAATTGTAAATATAAGCTATAAAAGCAACTAAACTATTACAGATATAATTAGTTGCTTTATTTTTCGATAATAAAGCAATCTTGACAATAATATCTTCATGCCTTAATCTAATTAGTATATTGGTAGAGATAAAAACACAGCTTTGGTTGGTAGTCCAAACGCATATTTTATATGTCAGTAACCTTCCCCTCCTAGGGTCGTCCATTCTCCTATATTGCCAATATAATTGGAGGGAGAAAATTGAATATCAAACTAACACTCTTTTTTGATGGCATTATCTGGATTGGCTTCTTTGAACGTAGTGATTTGGGAAATTACGCTGTATCAAGAGTACTTTTCCACACAGAACCGAGTAACCAAGAGGTGCTGGATTATATCCTTCAACATTACACTGAGCTTAATTTTAGCTCTTCCATCTCAAATACGGATGGCATCTCTGTCCAAAGAATCAACCCTAAACGACTCCAGCGTTTAGTGCAAAAAGAAATCAAAAATGTTGGCATTGGTACAAAAGCCCAACAAGCTCTCAAACTAGATCAAGAAGCTCGTAAATTACAACGTAAATCATTATCTAAATTAAAAAAAGATGAAGTTGCTGAAGCTAAGTTTCATTTACGCCAAAAAAAGAAGAAAGAAAAGCAAAAAGGGCATTAGCCAAAGAATCCAGAAATACTTCTTAGTTGAAGATATTTCTGGATTCTTTATCTTTTCCGTTAGAGAGGATACTTTCCTCCTCAGTTGATTATATACAAATATGTAACCTTTAGAAACATGGCACCAATGGCATGTAAATTAAAGTAACATCCTATCATTTATTTTAAGCACAGCTAAGAATAGCCTACGGACAAAAATACAGGCCGATTCTCACGCTGTGCTTTCTGAAACGCTTCTACTCCCCAAGGTACCAATCTACTGGATTATTGGCATGTTGTAGTAAATATGGACTCTTTTCGTGAATTAAACGGTTGAGTTTATTGGTATTTTGGCTGTTTATATCGTGATTCTTAGTTTTTAGATCGTAGTAGTGTAAGCGTAATAGAATCGAAGAATAATTCGTGAGATAATTGCTCTAAATCAAAAAAATAGAGTTTTTCGAGTAACTTGAAAAACTTCTAAGGAGGTTTAGAGTTGAATACTAGAGAAGTCACTTGTCAATATCGTTTAAATCAATGGATAGAAACCATTCAGGAATGCCGCAGTAGTGGGCAAACAATCTCCTCATGGTGTGCTGATCATAATGTAAAGCTCCAAATAGTAAGACATTGGTCTGCCGTCCCTGCGTTTTTTTCCATAGGTAGTCACTGATTTACAACTAATAAGAAACCCCTGAAGCGGAGTCTTGCCTGGTAGAATAATGCTTATAATGTAAAAATATAGAAGGATTTGGCATTCA
Organism: Pelosinus baikalensis; assembly: GCF_020819555.1. NCBI lineage: Bacteria > Bacillati > Bacillota > Negativicutes > Selenomonadales > Sporomusaceae > Pelosinus > Pelosinus baikalensis. The sequence goes on along the minus strand of NZ_JAJHJB010000058.1, from coordinate 1,770 downwards.
TAAAAGAGAAGCTACCATAATAAATTAGTTAGTAATTATGGGGAGCTTCTCTTTTCGTTGACATAGCGATAGAAAGACAATTAAGAAATTATCGGTTTTAAATGGGACAAGGAACCTGTCCCCGTGTCCCATTGACAAAAGAGGTTTGCTGCCATGGGAATATGGGCATTATTGCCAATAAAGATAATTGACGTTTTTATTTGTCATACCCATATTCTCTGAATCTGGCATTTAATGCTGATTCTATCCACATAATGCTCATTTGAAAGATATGAAATTCTAAGAAATCAAGAGAAAATAGAAATATTTTTAAGATTATTTAAAGAGGAGAAATGATTGTGAATCTTAATCTTAATTGTATATTGTGCAATCTAAAACAAGTTTTAACAGTAACAGATTTGGTTAAATTAGATCTTGATAGCAAAGAAGTAATTATGCGTGAAGTTCTTGGTTATTTACATGATACTAACTATAAAAGATCTAACCCTGAAGTTATTAAAGGCACTTGGGATATTATTACTAAGCATATTAATAATACTAATCCTTATGGAGAAATCAAAAGTTACTATAATAGGGAAGTCATTAATATTGCTGACAAGATACGAAATTTGATCAATAAATCGGACGATAAGTTTAATGTTGCATTGAAAATTGCTATCACTGCAAATCTGATCGACTTTGCTGCTAGCCACACTTTTGATGAGAAAATACTAATTAAAAAAATAGATACCATTAATGAGCAAAATATGCCCATTGATGATAGTAAAAAATTATACGAAAAATTAAAAACCGCAAAAAAGCTTCTTTACTTAGGGGATAACTGTGGCGAGATAGTAATTGATAAAATTTTTATTGAATACATACATGCGGAATTTCCAAATATTAAAATTTATTATGGTGTTAGAGGGGAGCCGATTGTTAATGACGTTACAGTAGAAGATGCAAATATGGTGCAAATGAAAGAAGTGGCTGAAGTAATTAGTAATGGTGATGGATCACTCGGTACCGTAATCGAAAAAACTAGTGCGGCTTTTAGAGATGTTTTTTATAAAGCTGATGTGATAATTGCTAAAGGTCAAGGAAATTATGAGAGTTTGAGCGAAATTGATCGCAGTCATATATTCTTTCTTTTCATGGCAAAATGTGATGCCGTGGCAAGTTCATTAAATGTAGCTAATCTATCAATTGTTTGTGCTGAGTCTCAGAACAAACAATTAGGGTAATTTAATAAACAAAGTGATGGTTTGCAATGTTCAAAAATTCGGATACTGTCCTTTTACCTGTGGAGACTTTGATAAATCATTTATAAAGACTGGAATCAATATCGCTAAAGAGTGTTTTGTGTCCCTTCTAGCAGGAATTAGCATTTATAAAGAGACGCTACCATAATAAATTAATTAGTAATTTATGGGCAGCTTCTCTTTTGGTTGACATACCGATAGAAAGATAATTTAGAACTTATCGATTTAAAATGGGACAGGTACGCTGTTTCATAGAAAAGCTGGTAAGAGACAACTAACCTTTCCCCGTGTTTCAATAAAAAACCTGAAGCAGAGCCTTGCTTTGGTAGAATAATGCTTATAATGTAAAAATATAGCAGGAATTAGCATTTATAAAGAGAAGCTACCATAATAAATTAGTTAGTAAATTATGGGCAGCTTCTCTTTTAGTTGATACATGAACGATAGAAAGACAATTAAGAACTTATCGGTTTTAAATGGGACAAGGAACCTGTCCCTGTAAGATATATTACAGAAGGGTTATCCATTA
>NZ_JAJHJB010000057.1:0-19723 GCF_020819555.1 Pelosinus baikalensis | reverse complement strand
CCTCCTTTTATTTGTTCTTTCTCATTTTACTACTCCAAGTCATCCTTTTTATTACTCCATCAGTCAAATTTCAGCTATTCCTTTATTTTTAGATAAACTCTCTGGTGTAGGTGCTGTCCCATCGTCACTTCTCTTAAAGGAGGATATTATAAGAATTCCAGTAGAACTAATAAATAATAATATTCCCATTGGAATTTTGCAAAACAGTAAAAAGCAATATATATCTGCAACGAAAAAATTATTTTTGCAAATTCTAAAAGAAGAGCTTTCACTATTAAATCGAACCACGCTATAGCCTTTTGCTTTTTGGAGAAAATAGACCCCCCCCCCTAGATTTCTCTATATAAATTTAGCCTCAACCTTTGAATAATAGAAGGTTAAGGGTGCTTAATAGCAATAAAGCTCATTGGCGGCTTCTTGAGCGAAAATGTTACTTTTATGGACATGGCACCAATGGCAGCAACTATATCCACTGCTGAAGAACACTGGCTTATCTACTCGCTTCGCCTTTTCAAATGCTTCATCACCCCAGGGGTACCATTTTACTGGGTTATAGGCGTGTTGCAAGAGATGTGGACTTTTTTCTTTTATCAATTTATTTGGCTTTTTGTCCACAAAATCACCCCTAAAAATCAATTCCATTACATGTCACGTTCTTGTTTAGTATGTACAAAAAAAGTATCAGCATTACGCTAATACTTCTGCAGCTTATCTTGCTTTTTAAAGTGCCGCCCTAGAGGTTCAGATACTCATTTAGTGTATGCCTGCCTATAAGTTCCCCATAACCATGCCAATCTTCATACCATCAAAGAAGCCCTTGTTATAGTGCATATAGGTAGCCGTTACCATCATTAGAGTAACGGCTTCACTCACTTCCCCCGCCTGCCCTTCTAATAGTAGATCGACTTGCTCCATTAGCCTTGTATATTCACTTGAGAAGTTACCAAATTGCAACTTTTCATCTGCTTTATCCTGACGCATAAGAATAAATTCCTGCCAATCACGCAAGGCATCCCCTTTATCCATCCATCGTCCGGTAAGCATACTTAAGTTTTTTTAACCTACACATGCGCCCCCCTATACAGGGGCGAAATGATTTCGCGATACCACCCTAATTAGAAACTACAAGTTTCTCATCTCATTTCAAATACGGGACAATCACATTGATATCCGATATTCTAGCCCAATAACGGAGGCAACCGTCCCAGCCTACTTAGTTTATGACTGTTTTGAAAACAGCAAAATTTTTCGGTGGTCAGCTCATAGAACCATTCACCATGCTCTTTAGGCCGATCATCCCACCTCTGGTCTCCCAGTCATCAGCTCGCTGTGCTAAAGGGTACACGACTACTTTTTCTATTCATAGCTGTTGAAATAATTTGATATGTTTAATCTATTATAGTATCACCTTTTGTTAAATGTCAAATATTACCAACAAATTCAAAATGTTTCATCTTTGAGAATTAATTAATATAAATTGTAATATAAGTAAATTTATTGATAACTCTCTAAAATTCCTATCCAAGAGATTGCATTAGTTTATAAAAATACTGGGAATCTTGTATTTTATGAAGCTGATACCAACAATCTAAGGTCTCATCTGAAAATACATCAAGTCGCTTAAAAACTTGATACGCTAGTTCTATCGGCGCTGTACCACTTGCAGTAATGAGATCACCATCGGTAACTGCACTTTGAAATTGGAAGTTCTCTTCCCCATGATAATTTGGACATTCCTTCTTGAGATATGCAAAATCATTACTAGTGTGCCGATATGTATCTAAAATTCCGGCTGATGCAAGTGCCATAGTAGCACCACAGATGGCGGCTACAGGAATACCTTTATCTAAGCAATCTTTTGCCTTTTCTAATATCGAAGCATGACATGAATCCATCCACGTTTCACCGCCAGGTAGTAGTAGCAGAGCACAATCCTGAGTATTAATTTCATCTATACTTAAATCCGGTATGATTCGCAGCCCTCCCATGGTTGTAATAGGTTCCTTACTTAAACTGACGGTTTTAATCGTAAATCCTGGTATCCCTTTTTTAAAAAACCGTCCTGTTTTCAATTCAGCGGTTATATAGCCCCACTCCCAATCCGCCATTGTATTGAGAATATACATAAATATAATATTTTTACTCATTGAATTGCCGCCCATAACGACCACTCCACTCTTATTGTATTTTTTCGTTTCATTATGTCCATATTATCAATTATCATACTGCTTCCCATGATAATATTCTCTGACTGCTCTACGCTCATCTACATATATATAATCCCGACACGGCTTGGAGTCAACATATTTTCACATAGTAATCTTTACTGGTTGCACCTTAATAAACACTTGTTCCTCTAACCCCTGCCAACGTTCATATGATTTTTTGTGATGTACACAATAAATTTTACGAATTTTTTCATTTTCCCGGCTTGCCACTTGTCCTTTTGATTCAGCTTTACCCTCAATTTGTACGTTATGGAAACACATCGCTATATTGGGATTTATAAGGATCTGTTTATACTTATCCAACAACGTTTCCGTCTGAAAATAAATGTTTAATCCATCATTCACTATGCTCATAGAGCGCGCTGTTACCCGGTTATCTGCTGAGGTTGCCAATACCCAGTACTTATTGCTCCCCAATACATCCAAGATTTCTTGTTCCAACTGCTCATAATTAAGATCCATAAGCTTCCTCCTTCTAGCATGGCTTTACATACATATAAGAACATTTGTTCTGAATACTGTATCAAAAATATAAATTATAGTCAACACTTACAACAAAATGTTACTTTTAAGGACGTGCCACCAATGTCATTAAAACACTGTTTACAATTTCTGAAAAGCCAGTAAAATCAAGCCCAGCGAGGCTATTGTCTGTTCCATGACAATATATTTATTCTTCCTATATATTGAAATATAAAATCCACCAATTTTACAAGTGTAAATTAGGTGGATTTTATTATGTTATCTTTTCAGAAAAATAACATTTAACTAGCTGAAAATTGTCAAACTACCACCACATATCTATGATCGACTTCATACAACATATTTTTATATTAACCCTGGTAATTTAAAAGTATCCCTTATTTTTTGACATTTGCTCTATTAGGTACACCTCTTTTAGAATTCAAAATTATAGCCATTCCAGATGCAGTAATAATTAAAATTAGAGCATAAGCAACCAGTGCTAATTTAAAAGTAATATATTGAGCAATCATAGATAAGACAGGAGGACCAAAGAACATACCGATTCCCCAAAATAAATAGTATGCTCCTGAAATTGTCCCTTTTAAAGATTCCGCCACAGTTTCGTTTAAAAATGCCATTGAAGCAAGATAAAAAATACCTAAGCCAAGACTAGCAAAGGTTAGCATAATCAATATCCATGATGAATCTAGTAGAGGAACTGCAAATATTCCAACAGCTGCTAAAATTAGCCCTATTATCATAAATAAATTAGGACCAAATTTGTCTGATAAAGAACCTGTAATAACCTGCGAAATACTTATAGCAACATAAAATAATGAAAAGAATATTCCAATGTATACTGAACTAAAACCTTTATCCTGTAATAAAAACGTAGGAATTGACGTAAGAAAAATACCATATCCTGCTCCATACAAAGTGATCCCTACCAAAGCTAGTAATGCTTGCCTATCACTTATAAGCTTAAAGATATTATTAAAATCAACAGAATTATTTAATTTAATATCTCGTTTATTGGCATTATCAACAAATAAATAGATTATGACTGCGCCTAATAAACATAATATAGCATATACGAGAAAAACTTCATTTGCCTTCCACACTTTAGCTAATAATACTCCTAATATAGGACCTACGGTAAGTCCAAGGTGAATCACTGCATTATATATTCCCATTACTTTTCCTTTTGCAAGAGGAAATTTTAATGATAACAAAGCAGGTGCTAAAGCCCATATTGGTGCTTCTCCAGCCCCTTGAAGAAGCCTTGATAAAAAAATCATAATCGAGCTACTTGAGAAATAAAATGAGAGACCAGTGATAAAACATAGTAAATATCCTAGTATAAGAAAAGGCTTAAAGCCTAACTTATCTGATAAAGTACCTATGGGTACTTGCAGCACAATGTAAGAAATTGCAAAGGCAGATGCTAAATACCCTACTGACTGACCATTTCCATCTAAATCAACAATCCTTTGAGGCAATAATGCAACAATCATACCTACTCCTACCATCATTAAAAAGACGGCCGATATTAATCCTAAGAGAGTTTTATCTCGAAACATATAATGTCCCTCCTTACAAATAAAAAATCGTACTAGGTAAAAGCTCTTATATCTTTTACACCAAAAAACCTCCGTCAAATGATTGACAAAGGTTCAATACTTATTCCTTATTTAGTATTAATATTCATCCGGTAACAGCATCATACATGAGTCCACTAGCCATCTGCCTTAGACTCTTTCATTTCTCTTCTATAACATGCCACTGAATGGTTATTTTTATAATTTGACCAACGTCTGTTACTTCTTTAGACATTATCTTCTTTGATATTTATTCATGGTGTTCTCGAAATGTCTCCGACATCCATCCCAGTATCCCAAGCAACAATACAACACTCACAACTCTCTAAAAAATCATCTCTCCTGGTTTATAGCCGTCAGGCAATTCTTCTTCACTTAAAAATTTGAAATTGTCATCACGCAGTATTGGTAAAAATACTTCGTATGGAATCCTGGAAAACTCACCGGCATAATTACTGGCTCCGAACCACTTACCCTCTTTGCTGCTCAAATTTAAATCTCTAGCAAATTTTGTATAGTTTGAGCAATCATGTACTACTAAATCCCACTTATCTTCATCGGCTATTTTCATGAATTTCATAGTTAATTCCCTACTCCAAATTGGAGATATATAGCCATGTCTGGAAATATACATATTTTCCCCATAATAATTGTCTATGTTATTCTCATTTAAATGTAATTCTGCACAATTGATAAAATCGAGTTTTGTCTCTAAGATTGCTTGCTTTTTCTTAAAAAAAGCTTCGAAAAACTCAGGAGTCATTGGAGTTTCAATACCTACATTTTTAATATATTTTTTCGCTATTCCAATATTTTCAATAACTTTGTCTGAACATCTGGCAGCACCCAAGTTGAAACGTATCTCGTTAAGACCGGCTTCACCTAATGCTTTCAATGTCTCTTCCGTAGCTAAAGTACCATTTGTATATAGATGTTGATAAATTTGAGCATCACTAAATTTCTTTATTACCGAATAGTATTTTTCAATTTCCATGAATGGCTCCAAATAAACGTAGGAAATGCCAGTGGGTTTCTGGTAGATGGAAAGAAGTAAATCAATATCCTTCTCATAAAATTTTGTTCCTCCAATTTCCCACATACCTTCGCCAACTGGAGGAATATCTTCTAGTTCTCCATAATTATAACAGAACTTACACTCTATGTTACATTTGTTCGTTTTCCTAATTGCACTCAAACCAGTGCCTAACAAACAAGAACGACAGCCTTTTGAGAATTTACTTTCATTCCCCACAAAAAAAGTTCTATTCTCCAAAGTTTTTAAACTTCTAATTTCCGACATTAACGTATCATTTCTATGATCGATCGCTGCCTCAATTTGCGCAAAGGCAGCGTAAATGATTTCTTGTTGCTTTATCATAAGTTCCTCTTCCTCAGGCAATATTGAAAAAAATTCAAACCATATCAATGCATCTTTCTTTGAAATTTTCATAATGTATCCTCCTCTAATTAATCCGTTAGTGTAAAATTTTTTAAACTGTTTTTTAGATTTTCTCTTTATATATCAAAGGTTGCAGAGTTTTTTTACAAAAAAAATAATGATTCCCTTTTTGGTATAATTGAGTTTACTTACAACACAAAACTATCTAAAAGGAGAGTGTCATTGTTGAACGCAATTATATCATTTTTATTCTTATATAATCAATATTTATTAAAACAGATAGATCAGCTACTATTAGAACTCTTCAATGAAACCAATATATATAATCGTCCACTTCCTTTGCGTTGCCCTTATTGTGGACATACTCTAGTAGCTGTTAAGGATCGTAAGCATTTTAGAATACTAAACTAGAAGCGAGTGGGACAGGTTCCTTGTCCCACTCGCTTTTGCAAGTATTGCCCCCAAAGTGCTCTATTTTTTTTTATGGCTGCCATAAATAATATGATATGTAGCAGGTATTTGCCCAAACTGCTCAAATGTATTTTTATAAAAATCCATCATCGATAACATAAGCCGTCGATGAATTAATATATTCTCCCCCTTAGAAGAATTGTTAGCTCCTATTTTTTTTACTGACGTCAAAAACTCCCGAACACCTTTGAACTTTTCTGTTATATTTTCCTCCTCAAGGTGAACTGAAAGCCCTAGACCACAAGTAATATCAGTTAATTTTCTCATAGAAATAAACTCAGGGCCATGGTGCACCCTTTTAATTTCTAAAGACCTATGCGCAGCTTGAAAGGACTGATTTAATTCATAAAAAGTTTGTTCACCAAAAGTAGCATAGATAAGACACCCTCCAGGTAATAAATGACGCTCCATTTGCGTAAAAGCCTGCTGATAATCATTAAACCACTGAAACGCAGCATTAGAAACAATCAAATCAAACTTCTCAGACAGCTTCAGATTTTCTCCATCTTCCAGCGCAAAACTTACATTCTCATATTGGGATAAGTTTTTAGTAGCCACAGTTAACATTTCTGACGAAATATCGCTCGCGGTAATTTTCGCCATAGGATACCTTTGTGCTAGAAGTGTTGTCAAAAATCCTGTACCGCAGCCAATTTCTAGGATATTCTGAAATACCCCGGCTTCTTTAACCAATTCCAATAAAGAATATCCCATGCTTTTTTGTACAACTGCATATTCATCATAAGCTTGAGACCTTCTGCCAAAATGACAGCTTACCTGGGTTTTGCTAATCATGATACCCCCTCCATTACTAGATCTTTTACATACTTTTCTTGCGTTATAAAGGGAACATGCCCTGTGCCATGCAGCAATCTTAGCTCGGCCTGCGGTAAATGCTGCAACAAGTATTGAGCAGCACTTGGGGGGCAAATCTTATCTTCCATACCATGGATAATGAGACAGGGAAGATTAACTTTCACCAGTTCCTGCCGTAAATCTTGTTCCATTAAATAAGTAAGCCCTGCTTGCAAACTACTAACATTAATGTTAGAAAAATGAGGCGCTATGTAAGTAATAAATTTTTGGTGCCATTCTTTTTCCATTGGGGAAAACATTAAATGATAAAATTCCATTTGCGTCTCCCACGAATTACGAGCAAGCTTACGGCTTAAGTTTTTTACTACACTTCCAGGTAATCCCCCCTCATAACTCTGGCACAAAGTAAATCGCGGTGTAGTTGACAGAAGAATCAGCCGCGCAACTTTCGCGGTATACTCAGCTGCTAATTGCAACGCTAACATTCCTCCTAAAGACCATCCCACCAGTGTAATTTTTTCCTCTTCCTGCTTGCATATCTCCAAAAAAGTTTTTGTCAAGTGTTGATAATCAGGGTAGTTTGCACAATCATAGATATGCTTTTTCTCCCCTGTAAAGCTTTGCGGCCAAATGGCTTTATTAGTTGCCCAACCATGAATGAAAAGAACTGACATCTAGACACTCCTTCATGCAGTATTGTTAACCTTAAAATACACTTAGGTTGACAATACTATTATAGTAATAATTGGAAAAATAATCAAGCTATTAATTTCACACCTGATAATTCATTTTATTCCAAAAAAAAAAACCTCTCCCGTTCTGGAAAAACGGGTATGCGCTACTCTATTCCACAAAAGAAGAATCCATCCCAGCTACGGAATGGATTCTTCTTTTTTAAATCGCGTTTTCCAAGTTCTTTATCAATGTAAAGAAGGGAACCGCCCTTATCGCCAACAAATTTCAATCTTTCTAATACTGCAGAAGCATTTGCTTCTTCTTCCACTTGCTCTGTTATAAACCATTGTAGGAAGATTTGTGCAGCATAATCTTTTTCTTCTAAGGCTACTTCATATAACTTGTTAATCAAATTACTAATATGTATTTCATGAGCCAATACTTTCTCAAATAACTCTACAGGAGTGCCAAAACCAGTTGCTGGAGCTTCAATTGCTTGTAGCTTAGCACTACCGCCTCGCTCTAATAAATAATCAATCAGTTTAAAGGCATGACCGTTCTCTTCTTGGTATTGTAACTTAAGCCAATGGGCAAATCCCTTAAGATTCACTTTCTACAGACATTGCTAAATAAAGATGCGCAGAGCTCATTTCAGCTTGGATTTGATTATTAATTGCATCTTGAAGTTTTTTACCAATCATTTTATATTCCCCCTTCATTAGAACCACTTATCATTTTTATTAACTCAATTTTAGCATATTTTACTATTATTATCAATATTATTATTATTACATAATAATAATTATCATCAGTTGTTTAATTTTAGTTTCGTACGAAAAACTTCCACATCTGTAATTGGAGGTTGGCATGCTACTCCTTTACAGAGGTAGGCCGTAGCTCTCCCCTCAGTACCTTTATAATTACTATTATTTTGCAAATGTATATCATAAAAACGTACTGTTGCTGTAGGTAAAAAGGCATGATTCATTGCCTGTAACATTGCCTTCGTATCAGGCAAATCTTTGTCACCTACAATGACAACTTTTACTTTTTCAGCCAAATAATAATCAACAGCCATCATAAAATAAGTATAACCTGCCGTAAAGCTACTCACTTCTCCTGCAAAGCCATTCAATAGTTTTTCTGCCATTTTACTTACATCTTCATTTTCTGTAATGTCAGCTAATTTTTGCAAAGCCAAAGCCGCTACAGAATTGCCTGAAGGAATGGCTCCGTCATAAATCTCCTTGGGTCTTGTAATTAGTTCTTCTCCATCCACACCATAAAAGAAAAATCCGCCTGCTTTCTCGTCCCAAAATAAAGCCTTCATATCATCAGCTATCTTAATTGCTCGATGCAAATAGGTATCCTTATATGTTGTTTGATATGTTTCAAGAAGTGCTAGCAACAAAAATGCATAGTCATCAAGATAAGCTAAGTGAGCAGATTCTCCATCACGATAACGAGCCAGCAAACGTCCATCCTCGCGTACAAGATTGTTATAGATGAATTCAATTGCCCTTTCTGCTACCTTAGAATAGGTATCTCGCTCTAATATGCGAGATGCTTTCGCAAAAGAAGCAATCATTAATGCATTCCAAGCTGTTAGAATCTTATCGTCTTTATAAGGATGAATACGTTTTTCCCTTACCTGATAGATTTTTTCCCGCCCTCGCTTCAATAAATCTGCCAATTCTGTCGTTGTTTTATTTACACAACTGGCAAAAGTTTCAGCATCTCTTCCAATAACATGTAAAATACTTGTCCCATGTTCAAAGTTGCCCTGAGAAGAAACCTCATAAAAATCGGCAAAAGTAGTCCCCTCTTCTTCTCCTACTATATCGACTACCTCTTTTCTAGTAAATACGTAGAACTTGCCTTCTACCCCTTCAGAGTCAGCATCTTCAGCCGAGAAAAATCCGCCCTTATCGCTCGTCATATCTCGCATAACATAAGTCAGGATTTCCTCAACAATTCTAGCAAAATTTTGATTGCCAGTACATTGATACGCCTCAAGATAGCTATTACATAATAATGCATTATCATATAACATTTTTTCAAAATGAGGTACTAACCACTTTTGATCTGTAGAGTATCTCGCAAAACCATATCCTAAATGATCATAGATTCCCCCTTGCCACATAGACAGGAGAGTTTTTTCTACCATAGATAGTGCTTTCTCTTTCTTAAAATGCCGCCAATACCTAAGTAAAAAGTTCATTTTATGGGGTGTCGGAAATTTGGGCGCAGTACCAAAGCCCCCATATTTAGGATCAAAGCTACTTTCTAATTCTAAATAGGCTTGTTCTAGCATATCTTTGGCAATCTGCCCTTCTTTATTTGGTTGTTTAGGGTGCTGAAGAATATCTACAATTTGATCACCTGCTTCGAGGATCTCCTTCCGGTTACTCTGCCACTTTTTATGCACTACGGTTAAGAGTTCGAGTAATCCCATCCTCCCCATCTTGCGATGCTTAGGAAAATATGTCCCAGCAAAAAAAGGTTTTTTATCAGGGTCCATAATGATCGTTAAAGGCCATCCACCTTGCCCCGTAAGTGCCTGACACACTGACATATAGATTCCATCCACATCTGGACGTTCTTCCCGGTCAACTTTTATAGAAACAAAATGAGCATTTAATAGATCTGCTACTTCCTGATCTTCAAAACATTCTCTCTCCATGACATGGCACCAATGGCATGTAAATTAAAGTAACATCCTATCATTTATTTTAAGCACAGCTAAGAATAGCCTACGGACAAAAATACAGGCCGATTCTCACGCTGTGCTTTCTGAAACGCTTCTGCTCCCCATGGATACCAGTCTACTGGATTATTAGCATGTTGGAGTAAATATGGGGATTTCTCGTGAATTAAACGGTTGGGTTTATTAGTATTTTGACTGTGTATGTCATGATTTTTAGTTTTTGGATCGTAGTAGGTTTTATTTTCCACGAATAACGCCTCCCGATAATTTATATGGTTAGATTGTCCATTATTATGAAGATATACGCAATAAAACCTGCATAGAAATAATATCCATACAGGTAAAACTTCACCTATAATTTATAATCGATTGATAATCTCTGGAAATTTCCTTTTCAATTCTTTCAAATCCATTGACGCATTCGTAATAAAATCTTTTACATTCATATTAGATGATTTCTTTGATAATGAGTCAATTAAAGAAAAAACATTTATAGAATCGCTAATTAAATCATTTGTTATATTGCTTTTTTCATTAATAAAATGCCAACATTTTTCTGTAACCTCTTCTTCCCTTATAAACAAACACCGTGTCGCATTTCTATATTGTAAAGAATTCGAGAAATCAACTATAGATCCCAATGAAACTGCTTAGGCTTAGGAAGTTTATTTGCAATGCTATTAGCTCTTGTAGGAGTAGGTGCAATTATTTCAGCCTCGCTTTTAGCATTTAACATAGTAAAAGTAATTGGGATCATTTATTTAATATATATAGGAGTAAAAATGTGGGTAGATTCCTCAGAGATAAGTATTTCATCTAAAATAGACAAACCGTCTTCTAAAATGTCAGAACTAAAATCAGGATTTCTAATTTCTTTTTTAAATCCTAAGGTCATTATATTTTTTTCATCATTTATTCCTCAATATATTGATAAAGAAAAGCCTTTTTTTATCAAGCCGTTTTTTTGGGTGGAATATATTTATTACTAGTTTTATTTAATGGATACTTTTATAGCTATTTTGCCGATAAATTAACATTATTTTTAAAGAATCCATCATCGAAATGGATTGCGAGATTGGGATCAGTTTTTATGATTATCTCAGCAATACTTGTTTTGAATTGATTCATTTATAATACCTAAATCTAATAAACATTTAGTATCAGATAACAAAATGTTTATTAGCTTCTGTTGTAAAGCTGTAATCCTGCACTTACTATAACTATGTAGGATTACAGCTTTAATAAGTTTATGCAAAATAAAATATTACCTTTATGGACATGGCACCAAGGTCACTTAAAACACTGTTTACAAGTTCGGAAAAGCCAGGAAAACCAAGCCCTATAAGGCTCTATTGTCTGTTCCATGACATGTCATTTCTTATGACATGTCATTCCATTGAAAAAAACAAGATTCTTTTAAACGATGAGTCCATGATTCATCTACCTTAGAGCTTCTTCCAATTCTCTTCTATGACATGTTATGGAATGATAATCATCTTGATTGGATAAGGCTTTGAGTCCATAAGTTATCTGACTTTACACTAATTTTCTTTCCTTCCGTGACATGCCACATTCATACTGCTAAGGTTTAGTCAGCAGTTCATTAGGTTTTCTAAGCGACAGAAAAATACATAGTATAATAAAAGTCCCTAGACATATCCATGCAAAACTATCACCCAATTTGCTATATATTGAGTTTCCTTTCCCAAGCCTTACTTCACCTACTAAAACAGATCCACCATCCTCTACATCACTAGATACCATTTCTATAATACGACCTCTACTATCACTTAAGGTTAATAATCCCCACTGCCCAGCTCGTGCTACTGCGTAATTTCCTTCAACTCCCCGCATAATTGCAACACGCGCATGGCTCCATCCATCATCATGGAAATCCAGTGCAGGAACAAAGACAATATTTACTCCTTGCCTACTGTAATCCAGTGAAGGCTGTGTAAAATCCATATCTTTACAAATTTCAATACCCCATTTACCTATGATTCCAAGATCAGTTCCTGGAGTATACCTACTTTCAAATGCAGATAGCAGATGTTTTTTATCATATTTTAAAAGCACTTCTCCTAACGGCGAAAAGACATAGGAGGAATTGTAAAGTTTCATTTTATCTTTTCTAGTTACTCCTACAATTAAATTCACTTTATTCTTTTGTGCTGCATTACTCAGGCGCTGAAAATTATCGTCATGAGTCTCTATAGTAATAATCTTTTCTGGCAGCAAGACAACTTCGACCCCTGACTGTGCAAGAAAATCAATCTTTTGAATATATCGTTGAATAGTGTCTGCAACTTGTTGTTTATCCCTGTTTGTTGCCACGACTAAGTATTGTTCTAAATTAGTAGAGATAGAAGCAATACCGATTTTTATATTGGCCCCCTCAACAGGCGTATGTAAGCGGTAAAATCCAAATAGAATCACAAATAAAAGTAGACTTAATGAAATTAGATTCGCTTTTATGCTTAATCTTCGATTTTGAGGATAAAGATAAGTTAAAGCAATACTTGAAGGGAGAAGAGCCATCAAAAAAGTAATTCCCCAGATACCTGTGATTGATGCAATTTGAATAAAAGATAAGTTAGATACTTGTGTATAAGCAATGCTATTCACAGCTCCATGAGGAGAATATAATGAAGCAATGAATTCGTAAGCAGTTAAACCGCTCGCAAAAACAAAGCTTGTATACCCACCTCTCCATCTGACAGCAATATGACGGAAAATAGCAAGTACACTTGCAAATGCAGTTGCATTAATAACAATCAAAGGCCAGTAAACAGTAAGGGGAAGCACCGCATGAGGATTGGATGATCCAAATAAGTATGAAAAGAATCCCGTCAGAAATGTGGAAACTAATGATCCTTTCAATGCATATGTACAAAGAAGTAAAAGTGCAATCCAAGAAAAATACCAATACTCAGTAGACAAATAATATGAGACTGCACTGAGAAAAATTGTAAAAATACAATGTAGTAGGCTATAAAAATTACTCCACTTGTAACTATTTATAATATTTTTAAAGCTTTTGCCTAATTGCATAAATCATTTCCTTCTTCCCAAACCTTTTTTCGTGTTACCTCTGATTCATTAATTCGAATTATATACCATATTTTCCCTGAAAACAATAAAAACCAGCATATATAATACTGGTTCATACCTGCTTATATTTGCTTTTTATAGATCTAATTTAATACTATCAAAGTGTTACTTTTATGGACATGGCACCAATAGCATGTACTATAGCCGACACTTAAAAACACAGGCTTGTCTTCCCGCCTCGCCTTTTCAAATGCTTCATCGCACCAAGGGTACCAATCTACTGGGTTATAGGCATGTTGGAGCAAATACGGAGATTTTTCGTTTATGAGACGGTTTGCTATCTTTTCCATAAGAGACCTCCTCAAGATGCAGCTAAACTTAAGTTTTATTATCTCCAATATAGTAGAAAACTGACGTGGAAATGATAGCCACGCCAGTTTGCTAATGGAAATTTAATATTATTAACTATGTCAGCAGAAGAACGAAATCGCTACGCGATGGCTATAGTTCCCTTAAGTAAATAAAAAAAGTATGTCCTTTTGTGGTATTGTTTAATCGCTAAAGAAAACAACCGAAGGGACATACTTTTTACGTTTATGATTATACCATACACAACGATTCCATACATACCACTAGTAAAATAATTCGTGCACCTCCGACTGACTGTGATAGATCAACAGATTCATCCAGCATAAACAGGAGGTTGTACTACTATAAAACATATGAACAAAAGATTCATTTGTACTTTGAGCTCAAAGGTACTCCCATCTTCCCGAGAATCCTATTTTCGTCGAATTAAGGCATTTATTCTCTTTATCCAAAACCAACATAAGAACATAGATGACATTACAGAAACCGATGTTCAGCAATATATTTTGCACCTCAAAAAGGAAAAGATGCTTTCTGCCGGAACGATTAACAACTATATTTCAGGTGTTAATTTCTCTATACCTTTATCTTAGAAAAAGAGTGGAATGCGATTCAGGTTCCTCGCATGAAACGGATTCCTGTCAATCCTGCCAAAATAGATGTACTTACTCTTTTGCAGGCAACTACCAATCTAAAATATAAAGCCATACTCGTCTTACTCTACGGCAGTGGCTTACGAGTTAGTGAAGTGGCCAAATTAAGAATTTGTGATATTTGCAGTAAAACCATGCGGGTACGGGTAGAACATGCCAAACATAATACCAATCGGTATACCATCTTATCCAATACCTTACGCCATTGCTTTGCCACCCATGCCCTGGAAGATGGGGTCGATCCTGTATTTATTCAGCAAATGCTCGGACATAAACGTCTTCAGACTACCTTAACCTATCTTCACATGACTTCAAAAAGTCTTATGGGCGTGAAAAGCCCCCTTGATACGGGCTGTGGTACATAACAATGCTTACTGTACAAGATATTTTCCTTAAATTTCAAACACCCTTTACACAAAAATACGCTGTTTCTATGCAGCAGGCTAAAGCTGCTAGGGATATCATGAATTGTAGAACAGCAACGTTAGGTGGACATGTTTCACGTTGTGAAGAGTGTGGTCATCTGGTCATACGCTATCATTCCTGCCGTAATCGTCATTGCCCTTTATGCCAAGGAATTAAAAAAGACATTTGGGTAGATAAAAGGAGCAAAGATATCCTTCATGCTCCCTACTTCCACAACGTATTTACCATACCAAAAGAACTTCATCCCTTGTTGTATCAAAATCAAGAGTTATTGTATAACTTACTGTATAAAGCGGTTGCTCAGACACTTGTGGAACTTTCTCAAGATGACAAATACCTAGGAGCACAAATTGGCTTTTTCTCTTTACTTCACACCTGGTCCCAAGATTTACATTACCATCCCCATATTCATACGGTGATAGTAGCTGGTGGACTTACCAAGCAGAATCAGTGGCGAAAGAGCCGTAAGAAGTTTTTTATTCCCGTAAAGGTGTTAGCCAAAAAGTTTCGCGGAAAATTATTGGCGGAATTAAAACAATATTATCATAAAAATTTGCTGCAGTTTTATAGGGCTGCTAAACCTTATCAAAATCCTAAGGCATTCCAAAACTTACTGAATCAATGTTACAGCAAAAGCTGGTATTCTTACGTGAAAAAAACGTTTTCTGGACCCCTGGCTGTTATGAAATACCTAGGGCCATATACACACCGCATTGCCATATCCAATACCCGAATTGTTGCCATAAATCAAGATACGGTAACGATTCACGTAAAAGATCGCAAGAAAAACAATCAGACCAAGAAAGTCACGGTAAGCGGGGTTGAATTCATGAGGCGATTCTTACTACATGTACTGCCACGAGGATTTGTAAAGATTCGGCATTATGGATTATTAGCAAACCGCAACAAAAAAACAAGTTAGAACTGAGCAGAAAATTAACAAGCAGTCCAACCTACCAAGCCATGTTTGAAGGTCTGAACACGACAGAAATTGTTTCGATTCTTGTCGGTAAAGATATCACAGTGTGCCCTGCATGTGGCAAGGGGCAGATTCACCTACTTTATTCCTTGCTCCCTGGTTCATCGCCTTAACTTTCATAAAATGGAATAGTTAAATGGTTACCCATTTGGGGGGGAAAGTATGCTATGGTAGAGGAACGTTAGCAACTATTCTGATGAAGAATTACTGAACTTACAAGAAAATCAGTCAATTGAGTATTTTATCTTAAAAAAAAGCCACTCTTGGTGGATTGAAAATCCATAGACAAATTCACCGCAATTTCCTTCTTCCTGGGCAATCAAAAATTTTGTGCGTAGATAGTTTCAAGGCTCAACTTGCAGTTTTTCTCTGTTGGTTGAGCCTTTTGCCGCACAAAACTTCCGATTGAACCCTAAACGAACTGTCCTAGATTTTCCTTCTTGCTTATTCATTATTTTTGTCCTCCTTCATGGACTTTTCAATATCTTATTACCATATATATTTCTACAAATACCGAAATGATGTAGAACTTAGCTGCCCTTCAAGGGTGCTGCCTTTGCATTCAATTTAAGGATTGCATTGATTATTTACATCAATGATTTCTTTTAGTTTCACATGTCTATTAATGAATCTATCTTTGCTTTTCTCAAATTTTAAATGTATTGCATTTTGTGGGCAGTGGTGTATACATGCATAGCATCCATCACATTTATGCAAAAATTCAGCTTTTATTCCAACTTTAATATTTTTTTTGGGACAAACCTTCATACAAACTTTGCAACCGTTACAATTGTCTTGCACAATAAACCACTTATCGCCAGCATCAACCTGCATTTTAGAGAAGATACTATACATAAATTTAGACAAAATAACTGATGTAATTCCTTTTCTTGTGAGTTTTTTTTGTCTGCCTTTAATATCACTTACTATTTCATCCAGCTTTTCTTCAATTTTTTTTGAACTCTCTTTTTTCACCTGGTCTTCCATCTTAAAGGCAGGCAGAAAATTATCAATCATTAGTATTTCATTTATATAGTCGAACTGAATACCTGCTTTGCTCCCGACTTTCTCCATCTGTTTCAACCCGGCTGCCGCCATATTACCATAAGTCATAATTGCAAAGAAGTATTTGGCCTTAAATTTTGACTTTTGTAAAAAGTCAATTACCATCCTTGGAAGTCCCAATCCATAACAGGGAAATACAAAACCAATCGCTTCATCTTCAAATTCACTCTTCCCCTCCTTTAGCATCTGAGGAATTGAGTATAGTTCTCCTCCGATTCTTTTTGCAACGTACAATCCATTTCCTGTAGCCGTTAAAAAAAATATTTTCATTTTTATCTCTCCTCTAAAATTCAATCGCAAACTATAATCGCCATGATAATGTTACAATTTTATAACCATCGAAATATATAGTAAAAAAACAATCTCAAAAAACATAATGCGTAATTGAGATTAGAAAATAGACTATTCAAACGGATGCTGTAGTATTAGCATCCTACTGACTTCCCCAACTATTTCTTCATTTACCCTACAGATTAAAAATTTTCCTCTTTTTTCCGTACTAATCAAATCGGCATTCGCTAATTCTTTGATATGATGTGAAATGGTTGGGGCTCCGATATTCAAAGAAGAAATGATATCAGTGACAAAACATTCACTGCCAGATTCAAAGCTGGCTTCGTGTGCCTTGGCAATTTTTAAATACAATTCTAATCGATTCGGATTTGAAAGAGCCTTAAATATCTTTGCCATTCTTTTTGTATCCATTTTTATAAACCCCGCAATTAATATATTACATTTCGATAACCTTCGAATTGAATTATATCTTATTTTCACGTTCTTGTCAACAGCATTGGACACCTACGATGGTTAGTTATGCTTCAGATCTTCTGAAAGTAAAAAAAAGTTAGCGGGGACGGTACTCAATTCCCTGTTTATGATAATGTGCTGGTATTGATTGAGAATGATTAAGTCAATAGCAAAAACAGTTACTGCGAAGCTTTTCCGTCTGTTCCATGACATGCTAATCTACATACGCAAATAGACATTAGTCAATAATGTTAACAATCTCGAGGCAGGAATAGAACACTATCGACAAATTTTCGGATTAACAACTTGGGAAGTGTATACAATCGCACCGCCCTCTTTAAAACACTTACGTTACCATGGAATGCCTGGTGAATTTTCCATGCGACAGGCAGTCGCGTTGTCAGAGGATGGTATGCTCCTTAGATAATTTGCAGAAGATAAATCTTGTGTAGCATAACGAAACCACTCATGAGCAATCATTTTATTGTCCATATAGGAGTACTCCTTCATTGGCAATTTTATGTTCCATAGTCGTTGTAAGCATTGCTCTTTCATTAAATTCACTATCATCATACACCAATAAATCTATGGGCATATCTACACCCTGTATCATAGCTTTTCTAATTTTACGCAAGATATCAATCTTACGTAAACCTTGTAAAGAAGTAATGACACATAGGTCAAGATCACTTTCATCCGTATATGTATTGTCTGCGTAAGAACCAAACAAATATATTCTCGGCGTATCCACACTATTTTGAATCGCAATGATTATATTTTCCAACGTTTCTTTAAGATTTGCTTCCTTTCCCATATCCATCCCTCCTTATGTTTATATTATATCACATTTCCAAATCCCTTTACAAAAAATGTAATCTGTAAGGGTATTTTTCATCCAGATTATAACAATTTAAAATGTTACTTTTATGGACATGGCACCACTGTCACTTAAAAAACTGTTTACAAAGTACCTGCATAACTCCTGGCTCCACAGCTCGTCTGCCTTTGCGACTTCATTATATCACTTCCATAACATGCGAGTGATTAATTGCAATTGATAAAAGTAGCCCTTAGTCATCATTTTGACTAAGGGCTACTTACATCCTCCTCATTTCTATTCGGCTTAAGCGTCACTGTGGCTTTGGTTTGCCCGGAAATTTATTTTAAGTTCCATACTTATCAAAATCAGTATCCAACACTTTCCCCTACAACTACTACAGTTATATCTGTCACCATTGGTTTTTTTCTCATTACAGAATATATTCTACATATTCTAGTTTTAGCCTGACAATTAACACATCCACCTGTTTTCGTACATGGATTGGGAGTGTCCAGTCTTTTATTATTCATAGGTGCTACAATACCTTCTACCCTTTCAAAAGCAGCTTTTTCATCTTTGCATATTTTATCAGTGCTAACTACTACTATTACCTTTTTAGGGCCAAAAGTCATTGCACTTATCCTGTTTCCCGCACCATCTATGTTGACAAGCATACCATCTAAGGTAATTGCATTGCTGCTGCATAAAAATAAGTCACTTAACATTTGCTCTCTTGCGATAGCTATCCTTTCTTCCATAGAGAGACCCGGGATCTCAGTATCCAAAACCTTACCACCAACAGCCTTTACCTTATCTAGAATTCCCATATTAGTTATTGTCATTGATCCACCAAAACCTACTTTAGTTTCATGCTTTACATGATCCATTATAAACGCCGATGCCTCCGCGGCAGTTGCAAAATATACCGCATCAAATTCATTTTTTATTAAAGCGTCCACTACCTTTTTCCCAATTGCTTCTTTATGCCAATTTTGTATTTCCATGTTTATTCCTCCTGTAGATTTCTTTTAAATGAAATTCATTATAATAAATTTCATTTCTTAAATTTATATCGGTATTGATGGACATGGCACCAATGCCATGTTAAAAAACTGTTTACAAGACACCCGCATGAACACTGGATCCAGAGGTTGTCTGCCTTTGCTATTCTACTCAGGACTTAAGAACGATTCGCCCCATAATCTCTTTCGCATCCATGCGTCGATGCGCCTCTGCCACATCCGCGAGCGGGAG